>JANNPM010000097.1:0-7211 GCA_031400145.1 Chryseolinea sp.
CCAACGGTCATACCACGCGCGAATGGGCAGTTCGTATTCAGGATGCTTTGCGACCAACTCATCCGTTGCTTCCTGAAAGGAGCGCCCGGCATCCTGTTGATCGTTCCATTCTCCGGTGCATATATTATCGAGAAACCAGGAAACCTCTTCTTCTGTTTTGAAAATTTTCCGATAGAGGTACCGTGGATTCCAGTCTATCAATACCCCGCCAAGGTCAAAAATTATTGTATCAATCTCATTTTTCATTCTCGAAGTCTTATAACTTTTTTTTGTTGAAAGCATTCATAGAAGATTTTCCATTCTTCCCACAACCTCTTCAGGAGTTATGGAAGTCAGGCAGGCAAAGTCGCCACGATAACACCTTTCTCTTCCGTATACCGAACAGGGCCTGCATGGCAAGGTTGTCTGGCTGACCTGCAGTATGCTTTCCCCGCCTTTGCCAAAAGGTCCGAATCCGACGGCGGGATGGGTGCCTCCCCAAATGGATAAAAGTGGAATGCCCATTAGGGCTGCAAGGTGCATGTTGGAAGAATCCACACATAGCATGAGGTCGAGCATTCGCATTAAGCCCAGTTCCTGCTTGATCTTCATCTGGCCGGCCACAACTACAACGTGCTGCGGAAACTGCGTCTTAAGCTTTTCAAAGAATTCTATATCCTTGTCTCCGCCAAACAAGAAGAACTTAACAGGCGCTTTATCTATAAATTGCTCCATCACGTGAGCATAATTGTCCACCGGCCAGATCTTCGATGCATGACGTGCAAATGGTGCAATACCAATCCATTTTTCATTTTTATTCAGTCCGTTGGTCTTTAGCCATTCGGTCATCTGCTCAATCGACGCTTCCTTGAGATCAATTTGCTGCGGCGCATCGTTCATGACGATAGGATATCCTGCCTTTTCGAAAGCCTGGCGGTAGCGTTCGACAGTGTGGGGCAAAGGGGTTGTGCGCTTATTCTCCATCCGCGTAAACTCTTTCTTTTCAGAACGACCCTTGTCGAAAACAACCACAGGAGTGCCGAAAATCTTGAATAAATTTCGCAACAGTATCGTTCGGAGGTGATCATGCACGTCGATCACAACATCATAGGTCGCCTTGCGCAATAGCTTTCCAAATAATTCGCGCATGCCAAAGATCCCTGAATAGGTATAGTCAACGTCTGCGGGAAAAGGAATAACACGGTCGATGTCTGTAAAAAAGGTTGCAAACTTGGGACGGGTGACAACGGTAATTTCAACATCAGGATTGGTCTCAGCCAGCGATCTGATTACCGGCACGAGTAAGATCATATCTCCCATGGCAGAAAAGCGCAGGACCAGAATTTTTTTAAGTGCCAAAGCTGATGCTAAGAGGGTTTTGTATTATGAAAGTTACAAAAAGTAAATTAGTTTTTTGATCCATACAACATCGGATTTAATGAAGCGTCGTTATACATCTTCAGCTGCCTGTAAACTTTGAATCTCCGCCTGCCACTACCGATGTCGTCCATCATTTCGTCAAAGGCTGTCATCATATCAGACCTTTGCTCCCAGAGAATATTCAACTTGAGCCGGCATTTTGCAACATGATCGGCACCGGCATCTTTACGTTCCGTTTGTTCACGCATATGGTAGATCTTTAGTGAAAGGATACTCATGCGATCCAGTAGCCATGCCGGTGTTTCCGAATTGATCCGCGTTCCGGGCAGCACAATCACTGCCTTAAATTGATCCAGAAAGAAATCATCTATTTTCTCAACTAAATCTGTCCTGTCCTGATTGGATTTATCAATCCGCCTCTTGATCAACATGCCTTCCTTCGGATCTATCGAAGGAATTCTTATCAGGTCTTCCAGGTGCCATTGGACGGTGTCAATCCAACTTTTAGCGTAAAGCAGATTTTCAAAACCACCGTTGGGATATGGGTTGTCAATGGGAGTATCTATATCATCGCTCCTATGATAATCTTGAATACTGTGCTCAAACACAGCGTAGCCTTCAATTGCCTTTCGCATTCGACATCGTTTACGCCGTAATTTAATTAATTTGTCACTTATTATCAGCGCGCGAAAGCGTACGGCATTATCATCAATATCCTGATTCACAAAGATCGTCACATCATGATCGATACTGCCAGTATTTGACCTTTGTAAAAACTTAAGTGCTGTAAAGCCATATTTGTATGCCATGGTGCGAAACGCATGTCTGATGTCATCAAACGTGAAAAAATCAGGCGGCAGCATGCAGCCTATTGGTGGCGGGGGTTACGCTTAACATCTACATCACGGATGGTATTAATGCGCAGTTTCCGGATTTGTTCGCCAACTATAAGCCGGATTTGATTTATCAGCAAACGGGTGATGAGACCAGTATAAAGATGTGGTTAGGGGTTAAGATCGGTTTGCGATTACTGTGAGGTGCTGACCGCGGAGACGCAAAAAAGACCAATGCGCTAGAGTTCAGCGATTATGGTGCGACCGCCTTTGGTAATGTCACCGATCTTGACCGTGACGATGGCCTCGAGTGGAAGGAATATATCTACACGTGATCCGAATTTTATAAATCCAAATTCTTCACCCTGCTCATATGACTTGTTTAATTGAGCGTAACACTTTATACGTCTGGCCAGGGCGCCGGCGACCTGTCTGACGAGAATCTCGACGCCATCCTTCATTTTAACAACGACCGTGCTCCGTTCATTTTCGGTGCTTGACTTTGGATGCCATGCGACACGGTATTTGCCGGGATGATATTTGAAGTAACTCACGATACCCGCAACCGGCGTGCGGTTTACGTGAACATTTACTGGTGACATGAAAATGGAAATTTGCTTTCGCCGGCTGTTTAGATACTCCATTTCGTCCGTCTCTTCAATCACGACCACTTTTCCGTCAGCAGGTGCCAGCACGTGCTTTGCGCTGGCCTTAATGGAAAACAAGGGGTTCCGGAAAAATTGCAGTATAATGACGTAGAACAGTATACTTGAAGCAATCAGAACATTGTGGAGCGTGGTATAGGCAGGATAAAAATATGCCAATATCCAATTCAATGCGAGCAGGATGAACAGTAATACAAACAACAAAACACGTCCTTCCTTGTGGATCGTCATGGATTGAGGATATTAGATTTTGAATGCGACCGGCCTAAAGTTAGGCGTTAATTATGATTTTGATCAATAGCCGACGCGGAACTTATATGTTTTGGCAACTTTATCAATGGCAACCATGTATGCGGCAATACGCATAGGTACATTATATTCCTGTGACGTTTTATAAACGTTTGTAAATGCATCTTTCATGATCCGGTCAGAGCGGCGGTTCACGCGGTCTGCAGTCCATTTATATCCAAGCCGGTTTTGGACCCATTCAAAATAGGACACGGTCACACCACCTGCATTGGCAAGAATATCCGGCACGACCATGATTCCCTTTTCGTTAATCACGTTATCTGCTTTGGATGAGGTAGGACCGTTCGCCCCCTCAACAATTAATTTTGCCTGAATGCTGGACGCATTTGAGCTTGTAATGACATCCTCTGTAGCAGCCGGCACAAGCACGTCAACGGGAAGGGTAAGCAAATCATCCGCTCTGATTCTTTCAGCGCCTTCCAACCCTTCAAGGGACCCCTTTTTGCTATCGCGATAATGAATCGCCTTATCAATATCAATTCCTTTTTCATTGTAGTAGGCGCCTGAGAGATCGCTCACAGATTGAACAAGCAGCCCCCTTTCATTAAGAAGTCTTGCCGCCCATGATCCTACATTGCCAAATCCCTGTACCGCAGCGGTTGCCTTATAAGGGTTGATCTTTAATTTTTCCATCGCTGCCATTGCCGATACCATCACGCCACGACCCGTGGCCTCTGTGCGACCGAGCGACCCTCCCATTACAAGGGGCTTGCCTGTGACGACAGCATGGGTAGTCATTCCCTTATTGCGTGAATATTGATCCATTAACCACGCCATCTCCCGCGGACCGGTTCCCATGTCGGGAGCCGGGATGTCCTGATCGGGCCCGAACACGTCGGCCATCGCCTGCGTGTAGGCACGCATAAGGCGCTCAATTTCTCCCGCCGACATTTCACGCGGGTTGCAGGCAACACCACCCTTTGCCCCACCATACGGAATATCGACCACGGCGCATTTCCAGGTCATCCACGCTGCAAGCGCCTTGACCTCGTCAAGGTTAACATGCGGATCGAACCGGATGCCGCCTTTTGATGGCCCGAGTATCGTGGAGTGAATAACACGGTATCCTTCAAACACCCGAATACCTCCATCGTCCATCGTCACTGGCAGAGAAACAATTACCTGGCGCGCGGGATTTTTTAAAACATTATAGATTTCTTCCTCAAGACCAAGTATCTGTGAAGCCTTTTGAAATCTTGTCATCATTGCTTCAAAAGGATTCTCTGAATCTTTTAAAGGAGCTGGTTCAAGATATGCCATATTGTATATTGGAAGATGGGTAATTACGGGTGTAAACGTTAGCTGATCGCACCGTATACATCACCGTGTAGTTACGCAGTGAAATTACATCAATTGAAAACGGTCGCAAAGTTAACTTAAATTAAGTTCGAAGGGGAAATTTTCTCTAAAAGGCGGCATTTTTAAAAGTTTCCTAACAAGATTCCGGCAATAAGACCCTCGCTCAATTTTGTTTGGTATTGCATTGCCAGCGTCAAAGAAATTTGGAGCAACAATCAAAAGATCTCCAGGTAAGCTACTATAAATGGTGCAGAAATGAGCAAACCATCAAACCTGTCCAGAAACCCCCCGTGGCCCGGGATACTCGAGCCGGAGTCTTTAATCTCAATGCTTCTTTTCAACAGGGATTCTACCAGGTCGCCGAAGGTGCCTCCGACGATAATAATCAATCCCACTACGATCCATTGCGCCAGAGACAGGGAGTTAAAATACCTTGACAGACCGTACGCAAAAATCAGCGCAAGCGCTGCTCCTCCGACAAAGCCTTCCCACGATTTCTTCGGAGAGATGCGTTCAAACAGCTTTCGCCGGCCGAAAAAAGTGCCCGCGAAATATGCGCCCGTATCACTCGCCCACAAGATAAAGAGACACCCAAAAATGATCTCATAGTTATAGGCGCCACCTTCGAACGCAGCCATATTCAAAAGTGAGAAGGGCACAGAGACATAAAAAATTCCGAGAAAAGTATATGCTATGTTAGTGAATGGCTTTCGTTCGAACTTCTTATACAATTTGATCATGTACACACAAGACACCACAGGAAAAATAACGAAATAGTACCGGTACGATATTATCCCTTTTTCGATAAAAAAGGATAAGAGGAAAATACAAACGCCGCAAATGGTTCCGAAAGTCTTTTGAGGCAATGCACCGTCAAGCCCGGCAAGCTTGTAGAACTCCAGGAGAGAGAACAGGCATATGACAAAAAATACGGCGCAGTATGTCCAGGGGTTTATGCAAACAGCCGCGATGATCAGCGCGGAGCCAAAAAGGCCGGCGATGATCCTCTGGGTGAGATTATTGTATCGGTTGAGTGGTGCAGACATTTATTAAGGGATGTCAATAGGGCAAAATGCGTAAGTATATGCGACGTAACTACGCGATGTTTTGGTTGTCGTTCGTCTTGAGATAATGCTCCCGGGTATAATATAGCAATGTAATTGTCAGGATGATGCAGGGAATAACATATTTGAGGGGTGCAGCGTGGTCCTCTTCAACATTCAGGTCAATGGTGCCCGTGTGGTAAAGATATAACATGACAACAGCGAACGCGTTGTTAAAAAAATGTGAGAACATGGGGACCAAAAGATTTCCTGACCAATAGTAAAGGTATCCGAATAAAGCTCCCAGTAGAACGCGTGGAATGAATCCATAGAACTGCACATGGATCGCGCTGAAGATAAAGGCCGACGTCCAGATCGCAACGTGAATGTTTCCGGAGCCCCTCCACAATTCCTGCTGGATCATGCCCCTGAAAACAAGTTCTTCGCCAATCGCCGGTAACAATGCAATAACAAACAAGCCGATGAGAAGCTCCGGCACTGTATCGATATCGGTGATCAATGCTGTGATCATGGCAACACGTTCTTCGGATTCTTTGGCCCATCGTTCGAATCCATTCATAAAGTCCGGGAACGAAATATTCGCATTCCATGCCGTCAATGGGGAGATGGAAACCGGGAAGATCAGTCCAATCCCGGCTACGACCACCAGCATCATTCCCATCTGCCGCTGAAAAGGGAAAAAGGGTCTTAATGATTTTCTCTCCATTCGTGTAATTTGAATGAGCGGGAAAATGATCAGTCCGACCAAAGTTGCCATTGCCTGCGTGATCAGGATTGCCGTTGCGAGTTCAGGCGTACCGGATAAACTTGCCATGTCTTTAACGAAATCGCCCTCATAAACGGACATGGCAAGTTGTAAGCCCAGCAGAGGGCCCACAATTACAAACCCCAACGCAACCATAGCGACAATCCGAAGCAGAGATTGAAACGGAGTTCTGTTGGAAACGGAATTTCCCTGGCTAAACATTGTTGATTACCTTTGCGGGCAAAGATGGTAAAAATAGGTCAGATAGATTTGGGGGAGTTTCCGCTCCTGCTGGCGCCGATGGAAGATGTCAGCGATCCCCCATTTCGCGCGGTTTGCAAGGACGGCGGCGCTGACCTGATGTACACTGAATTTATTTCCTCGGAAGGGCTCATCCGCGATGCGGCCAAGAGTCTCCAGAAGCTGGATATCTTCGAATACGAGCGCCCAGTAGGAATACAGTTGTTCGGCGGCAATATCGAGCACATGGTTCAATCCGCCGAAATCGCTACGCGGGTAAATCCTGATCTGATTGATATCAATTATGGCTGCCCGGTTAAGGCCGTAGCCTGCCGTGGTGCGGGCGCTGCCCTCCTTCAGGATATTCCCAAGATGGTCGCCATGACCTCGGCGATTGTGAAGTGTACAAATTTGCCGGTCACGGTAAAGACGAGGTTAGGCTGGGATGAGCAAACAAAAAACGTCGTCGAAGTCGCCGAGCGGCTTCAGGACATCGGGATCCAGGGGCTGACCATCCACGGCCGTACGCGCGTGCAGATGTATAAGGGATCAGCCGACTGGGCTTTGATTGCAAGGATCAAGGAAAATCCACGCATGCGAATTCCGATCTTTGGAAATGGTGATATCGATTCGCCTGCAAAAGCCCTTCAATTCAAAAACACTTATGGCGTGGATGGCCTGATGATCGGCCGTGCGG
>JANNPM010000455.1:0-9278 GCA_031400145.1 Chryseolinea sp.
GGGAACACCAAAGTATAGGCGCATGGTTCGGAAAAAATATATGCCGCCCAGATAGGGTATATATTGAATCGCCCGCATGTAGTCAGTCTTATCGAATAAATAAATCGCAATCGGAACAAAAAGTACGCTTCCGCTGATCAACAACATCACCAGGGCTGTGAGTCCATAATAGTAACGGTTGATTTCAACCGAAAAAGTCTGGTCAGTCTTTCCCAAAAGTGCATCCACGACTTTAGGATAGAATGAATTATGCAGGCTGTTCATCAGCAGTTCGATCGGGATAAGACATTTCATTGCAAAATCGTACACACCCACGTCAGCAAGTGTGAGATAGAAAAGCATCAAAATGCGATCAAACTGATTGATGATCCACTGTTGCAGCTGGTAAATAAATGTGTACGCATTATAACTGAACGAGCTTCGAAGCCATGCAAAATCAAACTGAATATTAAACTCCCGGAAAACTCTTATCAGCACCCAAACGAAGGGCACAAAGGAACCTACCAGCCTTCCTACGATCGGACCGGCAAGCGAGTGTGGGGAGAGTTGAAATCCAATGATAATACATATCGCAATGAGGGAAAACGACATTACATTGGACCAAAGGAAAGTCTCCGCCTTTTGACGTGTCTGCAAAAGACTGGTATGGACTTTGAATATCGCCTGGAACACCCCTGACCCTACTGAGGCGATTCCATATGGATAGAACGATACGTTCTTGCCGGGGATACTGAGAGAAAATATCAGATCGCCTACAATGGCGAGCAAGACTGTTACCACGAGCCCGGCGGCAAGCATGAAAACAAATGCGGTGCTGACAAATGTTCCAAGCTTTTCCTTATCGTCCTTTAATTCATGATAGTGGATATAGATTGACGCATCAAAGCTGAAAGTAATAACAATCTGAACGAGATACGTAAACACGAGATAAACGACTAGCGCGCCGTAAGCTTCAGTTGAAAGATTCAGCAGGTAAAGCGGAAGCAAAACGACAGCACTGGCCATCGGCAACATGCCGGCAAGCGTGTAGACAAGAGAACTTTTTATAAAACCTCTGCTGATCAAATCTGTCTTATTGGTGATGCAAGTAAACTGATTTACGGCATTGTTGAAACGAATGCCTTTACAGCAAGTCCGTCAATTGCATGGCAATCGCCCTTCGAGAGTATTTTAGTCCCAACGTTGGCATTGGCACAGGCAACCTACTTTTCCAGTTCAGATAATGCGCCAGCAACGCATCTTTTATCTTCGAAACGTTGTTGCCGTCGATCATGTTTCCGATCCCTGCCTCCTTCAACAAGTTGGCAGCGTCGCCGTCTTCCGGTCCGGTGGCAATAATCGGTAGCCCAGTAGCGAGGTATTCAAAAAGCTTCCCGGGCATATATCCCTCAGCGTCCTTGTATCCGGTAAGCACCAATAACAACAAGTTTGATTGCCCGTAAGAGGCCACGAGTTTTTTGTGAGGCACGGGCGGAGAAAATGTAACCACCCTTGATGCTACGGTCGACCGCTGCACAAATTCCCGGAATTCAGGATGAACCTCGCCGATAAAGTCCACTGTAACATTTATGCTAAACCCGCCATGCCCTCCAATTGCCTGCTCAAGTGCCGTGATAAATGGTCGCGGGTCACATTTTTCGTTCACAGTCCCAACGTGTCTTATCACGAATTTTTCAGTTGGCCTAAATGTCAGGGTTTTAAAATCATCTTCATCAAATCCGTTCGTAAGCAACGACACTTTACGGTGCGACAACGACTCAAACTGCCGAACGTAGAATGGTGTAATTGTGATAATGTTGTCTGCTGTCTTCAGAACTTTTGACTCCAATCTTCTATGAATAGCTTTCGCTACAGGGCCAACCATAAGGCTATCCAAAAAGCCCCACTCGCTCCACGGATCCCGGAAATCAACAAGCCACTTTATCGAAGGATGCTGTTTCTTCAACCTGTATCCAATCAGATGAATACTGTGCGGGGGGCCGGTAGTAATAATTGTAGTGATCTTTTCCTGCTTCAACAGGGTATTTAGAAATCGGACTGACGGCCTTACCCAAAAGACGCGCGGATCGGGGATGAACAGATTTCCCCGTGTCCATGTGCTGAGCTTTTGAAAAACTGTCTTCGGATTGCCTGCTACCATCGCCGTAGGCGTAACAGATCGCTTGTTGTCCACAAGCGATGACATTTTAAGGAAGGCATCGTACGGTTCCCATATAGGAAATCTGATCACTGTAGCTTCCGAGGGAACATCGTTCAGCAGCGAATCATCACGAACGTCGAACGAAGGGTTATCTGGGGTGAATACAAAAGGATGCCAGCCAAACGAAGGCAGATATTTGACGAACTTCAACCACCGTTGAACGCCACTGCCGCCACTGGGTGGCCAGTAATATGTGATGATCAACACTTTATCAGCCATACGTGTTAAAGGCGAAGTTGCAAGGACGCAAAGGAAATGCAAAGTTCCAATTTCTCCGGATCACGCCAGCGTTACCTCTAGTCCATCATACGCCAGCTTAATGGACGGTGGCAAGGTTTTTTCGACAGCGGAGTGAAGGCCAAGTCTATGGCTTATGTGTGTGAAAAAAGTTTTCTTCGGCTTGATCATCTCCACCATTTTCAAGGCTTCAGAAAGACTGAAATGAGAGAGGTGTGGTTCAATCTGCAAGGCGTTAAGCACAAGTATTTCGGTGCCCTCCAGTTTCCGCATGGTTTCTTCTGGGATGAAGTTAGCATCGGTGATATAGCTGAAATTTCCAAAGCGGAATCCGAGAACCGGCAGCTTCAAGTGAAGGACTGGCAACGGAATTATGGTGGTGCTATCAATCGTGAAGGGCTGATCATTGATCTCGTGGAGCGACAGCTTTGGCAAGCCCGGATAATGATCTTTAATAAACGCATACGCAAAATCTGTTCTCAGCTGATCAAGCACGGAGATTGTAGCGTATGCCGGAATCTCCATCTGCTGCATAAAATTAAAAGCACGAACGTCGTCCAGCCCGGCCGTGTGATCGCGATGGGCGTGGGTGAACATCAAAGCGTCGATACGTTTGACATTCTCACGCAACATTTGCTGACGAAAATCTGGACCCGTATCGATCACAAAATTCTTACCATCGATATTTACCTGAATAGATGCGCGAAGTCGCTTGTCCCGGAACTCGAGTGAACGGCAAACCTCACAAGTGCAGCCGATCACGGGCACACCTTGTGATGTACCGGTGCCAAGAAAAGTGATTTTCAAACCGCCTCGGGTTGATGCGAAATTTCTTCGTAAAATTTCCGGCTCTTCTCGCAAAAGCGAGTACCATCAAGCTTAATACTCCTGAGAATTTCGAGCAGGGCATTGATCTTTCCTTCCGTTGCGTAGAATTTATTAACAATGATGATCTTTTCCTCCTTCAGGACGCAGAACCCCGACTTGAAATTTCCCTTTTCATAACGCAGCGTGTGATCGGACTCGGCTATCATGTCCTCAAGCTTACCTAGAAACTGAATTGTATATTTGATCATTTTATCGCTTTTCGAAGCCGAAAGATAGTGCTTCCGCTTAAATTGCGGCTATCGTGGATCAACAAAAAAAACTGATCGTCGTGGTGGGGCCGACTGCTGTGGGTAAGACAGCGATTGCACTCAAGCTGGCAACCTATTACCAGACCGAGATCGTCTCAGCGGACTCACGCCAGATATTCAAGGAAATGACAATTGGTACGGCAAAACCGACCCCGGAAGAACTTCGGGCGGTGCCTCACCATTTTATTAACAGCCGCAGCATTCATGATACTTATGACGCGGCGCAATATGGCGAGGAGGCTCTTGCTCGCATCCATCAGCTTTTCAAACAGCACGAACATGTTATTCTATGTGGTGGATCAGGCATGTACATCAGAGCCGTATGCGAGGGCTTTGATAATATTCCGGATATGCCAGCGGGGATCCGGGAGCAACTGGTTGCGGTCTATAACGAGCATGGTATAGGATCATTACAACAACAAATGAAACAGGTCGATCCGGATCACTTTGAAAACATAGACACCAGAAATCCACATCGCCTGATAAGGGCACTGGAGGTTATGCTTGCCACGGGAATGTCGATCGCCGCATTTCAAAAAGACAACCACATAAACCATGATTTTGGTATTGTCAAAATCGGATTACAATATCCGCGCGAAGAATTGTATCACAGAATCAACGAACGCATGGATAAGATGATCGCAAATGGATTGTTTGAGGAAGCAGCTGGCCTTTATCCATTTAAAAACATGAATGCGTTGCAGACTGTGGGTTATCGGGAGATCTTTAACTTTATGGACGGTAAATATGATCGCGCTGAAGCAATAAGACTGTTGAAGCGAAATACCAGACGCTACGCCAAGCGGCAGCTTACGTGGTTCAAACGTGACAGGGAAATTCATTGGATACCCGCACCAGACTACGATCTGATTGTGCAGATTGTGGAAGGTCAAAAGACACTTACGTAAGTTTCAGATCAACATCATCGCGGGCGTAAAGAGCCAGTACCTTGAAATCAATTGAGATCTGTAAGACATAACCCATTACTTTATTGCAAAACAACTTTCATTTTCTGCGCATTCTCACCCCTGTATTGGAAACAAAACTGCGCGATGCAGTAATCTCCGAATGCTTTACACAGGACAAAGACGAGTTGATCCTTCGCTTCGACACGTACGGCGGCACCTTTTTTATTCGTGCTACCATGTCACCCGCATTTTCGTGTGTTTCCTTTCCGGAAGATTTTCACCGGGCACGAAAAAACAGCACAGACCTCTTTCCACAACTTATCGGACAACGTGTAACGGGTATACATCAGCATTCCTTTGAAAGAAGTTTTTCAATCTTATTCACCCTGGGCTTTTCCATGGTTTTCAAGATGCATGGAAACCGGGCCAATCTTTTGCTCGTCAGGGCTAATACCGTGGAAGAGCTTTTTAAGAAGAATATCCTCTCCGACCTGCGCGTGAGACCTGAGGCACTGAATCGTACCGTAGACTGGAGCTACGAAAGCTTCCTCAGAAGCGAGAAGGACGTGAAAAAATTATTTTTCACGTTTGGTAAGGTCATCTGGTATTACCTGGATCGGTTAAGCTTTTTCGAGGTGAGTGCGGACGGGCAATGGAAGCTAATTGAAGAATTGCTCCAATATCTGAACCAGCCTTCCTATTTTATTACTTCCATCGAAGGTAAGATTCATTTTTCATTGGTTCGATGTGGACAGGTGCGCAACAAATACAACGATCCCATTTCAGCACTCAATGAATTCTATCAGAGTTTTGTTCAATCTGATGTCTTCGACCGTGAACGTTCGTCATTGGTGAGCGCAGCAAAAAAAGCTTTGCATTCATTACAGAGTTCTTACGATAAAGCACAGAAGCGCCTTAACGTTCTTCAAACAGAAAACAACTATAAGATCTGGGCGGATCTCATCATGGCAAACATGCACATGATCTCGCCGGGTCAGGATCGCGTTACGTTGCCAGACTTCTACCATGCAAACAAAGAGATAGAGATAAAGCTTCGCGGGGAACTGAGTCCCCAAAAAAATGCGGGTGTTTACTATTCAAAATCCAAGAAGCAGCAGATAGAGACTAGGAAATTGCTGGAGATGTCATCGAGCAAGGAAGAAGAGATTGTTAATGCCCGGGCACTATTAACAAACATTGAAGGTGCAACAGACTTAAAGGCCATCCGTGCGATTGCCACAGGGATGAAACCCGCCAGAATGGATAACACAGCTGAAAGTGTTCCGTATCATGAATTCGAACATCATGGTTACAGAATATTAGTTGGGAAAAATGCACAGGGCAATGATGAAATGTTAAACCGTTTCAGCCACAAGGATGATTTGTGGCTACATGCTAAAGACGTTACCGGAAGTCACGTATTGATAAAGTATCAAGCGGGAAAAAACTTTCCAAAGGATGTGATAGAGCGGGCAGCACAGCTTGCGGGTTACAACTCAAAGCGAAAGACCGAATCATTATGCGCGATCATAGTCACGCCACGCAAATACGTCAGGAAACGAAAGGGCGATCCCGCAGGGGCAGTGGTCGTAGCGCGGGAAGAGGTTATATTGGTTGAACCCGGCCCTTGATAGCACAAGACGTTTTCGAGACTTTTCTACTTGACAATATTTATCTTGATCGTGTTAGTCCGGGACTTCTCCATGATGGGCATACTGGCCAGAACAATAAAGATATCACCAGATTTCACATGACCGTTGCTCTTCAGCACGGCCTCAACATCAGAGATCGTTTCATCCGTCGAGTTTGTCTTATTGTATAAGTAAGCCTGCGAGCCCCACACCAGGTTAATCTTGTTCAATAATGTCTTGTTGCTTGTAAAGACGAATATGTTTGCGTTCGGACGATGCGAGGAGGATTTGAAGGCAGTATAGCCCGATTGGGTCATGCCGACGATGGCCTTTGCACCAACATCCTTGGCGAGCTTACACGCCGCGAGCACGAAGCTGTCGTGGATGTAGCTTGGTGATTTCTTGTTGACCTCTTTGAACCGGAAATAGATATTTGGGTTCTTCTCAACCGAAGCAATCGTCCTTACCATGCTGCGTATAACTTCCAAAGGATACCTGCCCGAGGCCGTTTCAGCAGAGAGCATCAATGCATCTGCTCCATCCATTACCGCGTTCGCAACGTCGTTGGTTTCGGCGCGTGTTGGTCTTGGATTCTCGATCATGCTTTCCATCATCTGGGTAGCTACGATTACCGGCTTGCCCGCATTGTTACATTTCTCAACCAGCATTTTCTGCACCATGGGCACTTCTTCCATCCATATCTCGACGCCGAGATCTCCTCGCGCAACCATGATGGCGTCAGTAGTCGCAATGATCTCGTCGATGTTGCTCAAGGCTTCAGGCTTTTCTATTTTCGCGACAATGCGGGCGTTTGATTGATGTGCGTCGATAATTTTGCGCATCTCCGTAATGTCTTCCGCCTTGCGTACAAACGACAGGGCGATCCAGTCCACATCGTTCGCAAGTCCGAACTCAAGGTCTGCCAAATCTTTCTCCGTCAGCGACGGTACCGATACTTTGGTGAAAGGCAAATTGATACCCTTCCTCGATTTCAGGGAACCGCCGTAGATCACTTCGGTGAGAACATCTGCGCCGAGTATTTCCACTACCTTCAATTCTATCTTACCGTCGTCGACGAGGATCATGTCGCCAATCTTGACGTCCCTTGGAAGACTCTTGTATGAGGTACTTACCGTTTCAGCATTGCCAACTACATCCCGGGTGGTGATAAGAAGCTTCTGGCCACGTTCTATTACTGTATCCGGAAGCATTTCATTGACGCGGATCTTCGGGCCCTGCAGGTCCTGCAGTAAGCATATTTGTGTGCCCAGCTCTGCATTGAGTTCGCGTACATTCCTGATAACTTTTAAATGGTCCTCGTGAGTGCCATGAGAGAAATTCAGTCGGAAAACATCCACACCTTCGCCAATAAGAGCCCGCAACATTTCTTTAGCGCTTGAAGCTGGACCAACCGTGGCAACAATTTTCGTTTTATTAAACGATACTTTTTCTAGCATAGTAGTTATTAGTAATTCTGCTTAATGGTTGAGCTGTGATATGAACAACATATCGCAATTAAAAGATAAAATTTGACTTTGATTTAAGACCGTCCAGCGGGATCAGGGCTACTAACTGAATGTCTGCAATGGATTTGATGGACTGCATCAACTGCTGATCCTTATCTTGTTCTTCCATATCGATCAAAATTATAAAATCGTAATGAGGAAATTCAGGGATTAAGAAATACTTTCCACGCTCCTGCTCAGAAGGCTTGTTTTTGAATACTTTCAATCGATTGAGCCGCGTTTGGTGAGCGTAATGCGAAAAGGATTTTTCTTCATTATTTTTGAAGCCTACGACTAGATCAGGCTGCTTGATGAGGTGGACGCCAAGCGCGTGATTAATCTCCCATGCCAATTTATAACCCTTGGCAGATGATATGAGTCCGAGCAGTTCGAAATCAAAATCGTATTCAATTATTAACTTGCTTTTCTTCATTTCTGATGCTTAAAAGACACCTTTCAGGGTTATCCGGCAAGATCAAAAAAGTTTGACAATATTGCCGCAAATCTCTTTCTTTGCACAGATTTTAAAATCATTAAACTGTAAAAACATGTCTGAAATTGCACAAAAAGTAAAACAGATCATCATTGAGAAACTTGGTGTAGAGGAATCTGAGGTTACCCCGGAAGCTAGCTTCACCAATGATCTTGGCGCTGATTCTCTTGATACTGTAGAACTCATCATGGAGTTCGAAAAGGAATTTAACATTTCCATTCCTGATGATCAGGCCGAAAATATCTCAACCGTTGGCCAGGCAATTTCCTATCTGGAGCAAAACGTAAAGAAATAATTGGCTCCAGTCTACTTACAACCACATCCCATCACACATGACGTTAAAGCGAGTAGTCGTTACTGGACTAGGTGCACTTACTCCGATCGGCAACACCCTGCCGGAATTCTGGGAAGGGCTGAAATCCGGGAACAGTGGCGCCGCTCCGATCACTCACTTTGACGCATCTCGCTTTAAAACCAAGTTCGCCTGCGAAGTAAAGAATTTCGACATTGGAAACTTCATGGATAGAAAGGAAGCCAGGAAAATGGATCCATTCGCCCAATATGCCATGGTCGCCGTAGATGAAGCAATTAAAGACGCTGATTTACCCTTGGCTGACCTGGATCCCGATCGCGTGGGTGTTATCTGGGGATCTGGTATTGGTGGGCTGCTTACCTTCCAGGAAGAAGTAAAAACTTATACGAGGGGAGACGGAACTCCCCGTTTCAATCCCTTTTTTATTCCCAAGATGATACCCGACCTCAGTGCGGGACATATCTCTATAAAATATGGTTTCCGTGGGCCGAATTTTGTGACGGTATCGGCCTGCGCCTCCTCCACCAATGCAATTTATGATGCCTTCACGTATCTGAGGCTTGGCAAAGCTGATATCATCATCTCCGGTGGTTCAGAAGCGGCCGTATGCGAGGCAGGCGTCGGCGGCTTTAATGCTATGCGCGCCCTTTCGGAAAGGAATGACTCACCAGAGACAGCTTCCAGACCCTATGATCAGGACCGTGACGGTTTTGTATTGGGCGAAGGTGCCGGGGCATTAGTCCTGGAAGAACTTGAGCATGCCAGAAGGCGCGGGGCAAAGATCTACGGAGAGGTGCTGGGCGGTGGAATGTCAGCCGACGCCTATCACATTACCGCACCCCACCCGGACGGCGC
>JANNPM010000111.1:0-1808 GCA_031400145.1 Chryseolinea sp.
GACTCATTGTTGAAATATTTCATTTCAACATGATAGTTTTCAAACATGAAGCAATCATATGCACCCATATTTAAGCACGATGTTCTAACAAAATAAAGATAGTCGATATCAGTAATCAATATATGTCTCAGACCATCACGGGTCGTATCAGTTAGTAATCTGGTGAACTTTTGAACGTTGTAAGCTTGATCAGCTAGTCTGATCACGGAGGCCTCCTCAGTAATCACTCGACTATCAGAAGGATACATCTCTAGCGCACGATTCATGGCCGCTGCAGCAACCAGAGGCGGCTGAATAGTGCGCTGCTCTGTAATGAATAGATCAGAACTAACGTAAACGGAAAAGGCCACAAGGGCATTCAGAACTAACACAGACAAAGATGTATACATGCTACGCTCCCGGAAAATAACTTTGCCTAATGTATCTTTAAGGGGGGTCTATTTAAACAAAAATTTGCCATAAATTTCACACCAGACGATCAATATTTGCGCAAAAAAAGACGGAAGATCAAGTGCATTGAAATACCTTATGAATTCGGACCGAGCGATACGATTGTTCCTGAGGAAAACCCAAATCGTCTATGATTGCATACAATAACTCTTTTCTTTTTTTGTGTATAAAATTCATAAATGCTTAGGTTGTTGCATTTTCAGTCACCGGGTAGGCCAGCATATCCTACCAGGATCAGACGCAACCCGTTCAACCACCGAAGACTTTCCCCTATTGTGGCGAAAAATGGACAAAAACGGCGTAAAAAAGGCAGTCAATAATTTTCTTGATGATCATCGAGAAAAATGTAATCAAATATGAGAGTGCAATTTAACCTTAGTAAAAAAGGCAGTCTCTGTATGTCAGTAAAGTCAACCTGTGCGCGCCGGATCAAAGTAAGCAGAAAAAAAGTGGATTCGGATAGCGTAGAAGAATTAATCAACCAGCTAGAAATTCTGTGTCAAACCGATATACTTTTTCATGGAGAAAAGTCTTATGATATATTTTGCATTCGGAATCTTTATGCCTTCCACATGAATGAATATTTAAAGAAAATACAGATGCACCTTGAATATCCGGCAGATAAATCTTTAAAGAGACACTTCAAAATCCTAAGCAGTGCAATCGAGGACGATCGAAAGCGCATTTTCAGACCATACGGTGAGCCATAACTCCAGACGGTTTACTCCCGCATCCCCGAAAGAATAGGGCGCTTCTTATGACAGCACAGTCAAAATGCCAGGACACATTTCAAACGCGATTGGAAGACCGGGAACCTGAGCGGTTTGTGCCCTTCGACCAGCACTGCGTAGCATCGGGCCTTTTGGACCCGCTTGGCAACAATATCGCTGTATCGGATCGTGAGTTACTAGAGCTTGTCCTTGAACGATCAGCGCCTATAAGTTCCATAAGTGCAATTGCTTCGCATCTTCTGGAAAAATTTGGCTCGTTTGCCGAAGTGTTAAGTGCTAATCACCATAAACTGGCAGAATTTGGCAAGTGTGACGAAACTGTCTGTAACGATCTTGCTTTAATCCGAATTGCTGCTCAGCGGCTTCTAAGAGGCATGGTATGTCAACGACCCCTTATGAGTTGCTGGAGTGAGCTTATAGATTATTGTCGCTCTTTGCTGGCGTTTGAAACGCGCGAGGTGGTTCTGATTATTTTTCTTGATGACCAGCAACGAATAATTGGTGATGAAGTACACAGTCTCGGATCTGCGCACAGGGCCCCAGTTTACGTAAGGGAAATTATGCTGCGCTGCTTGGTTCACAACGCCTCTGGACTCGTTATCGTGCATAATCATCCGTCTGGTGATC
>JANNPM010000139.1:0-6758 GCA_031400145.1 Chryseolinea sp.
TACAGACTACGCAGTTGATATTTTTTTCAAAGCGCTCGTTGAAAAAAGATTCGAATGTTTTCTTAAGCCAGATACGTACTTGCCAATGATGTATATGGACGATGCTGTCAAAGCAACATTGGAGCTGATGGAAGCACCATCAGAAAAGATCAAAGTGCGCTCAAGCTATAATGTTACTGGCATGAGCTTTTGTCCAGCCGAAATCGCTGCGGAGATCAAAAAATATATTCCTACGTTTGAGATCACCTATACACCCGACTTCAGGCAGTCTATTGCTGACTCATGGCCCAAGTCAATAAATGATTCAGTCGCACGCATAGATTGGGGATGGAAACCTGCATTCGGACTCGAGGAGATGACCGCCGAGATTCTCGCCAATTTACCGCCACTGCTTTAGCTGCTTCCAATTGCCTGTCTTAGTAGGAAAGTCTGCCTGCTTGGCAGCAATCCGGCTACCAGCACCCTAGCTTCTCAATGCCGTCCTCCACCCTTATATTTGCCTAACCAAAGTTCAACGCCGATGACATCCTATCTGAAAATCGAAACAATCGACCATGTTAAACTGGTTACAATTTCGCGGCCGCAGGCCCTGAATGCGCTAAACTTTGAAATCCTGGACGGTCTTCGCGAAATGATCATGGAAGTCTATCAAAATACCGAAACGCATGGACTGATTCTTACTGGTGAGGGTGAAAAATCCTTCGTTGCTGGCGCCGACATCAAGGAGATAGCGTCTGTGGAGGCAGACATGGGAAAATCCGTTTCAGAACGGGGGCAAGAACTGTTTAAGCTTTTTGAAAGATGTCCTAAGCCTGTGATTGCGGCCGTCAACGGTTTTGCATTAGGAGGAGGATGTGAGCTTGCCATGGCTTGCCATATTCGCATAGCCACACAAAATGCGAAATTTGGTCTTCCTGAGGTTACTTTGGGGATCATACCGGGGTATGGAGGAACTCAACGACTGCCGCAGCTTGTTGGCAGAGGCAAAGCCCTCGAGCTTATGATGACGGCGGATATAGTTAATGCGGATGAAGCGAAATCTATTGGGCTTGTAAACAGGGTAATATCAAACCGCGAAGAGCTTATCCCTTTTTGTTTTGAGATCATGAAAAAGATAACCGCTAACGGAAGGCTAGCCGTTTCGCGTGTTATCGATAGCGTGTGTGCTGCTTACAGTTCTGAAACCAGTGGCTATGCGCTCGAAGCTGCGAACTTTGCCCTTTGCGTTACTTCAGAAGATTTCAAAGAAGGCACCGAAGCATTTATTGCTAAAAGAAAACCTAGCTTTAAGGGAATTTAAGAAATCATAACGTTCCACACTGGCTTTGTCAGAACTTAAGAAAGAATACCGCCCGGGAACTGCGGTCTTTACAAATGAGTAAGATCAGGCGCCTCGCAGGAGAGACTGTGCTTTACGGGCTGGGAAGTATTCTTCCGAAATTTTTAAACTTTCTGTTGGTCTGGTTTCATACCGACGTGTTTGGGCCGGAAGAATACGGCGTCCTGACTAAGCTGCTCGCGTATGTCGCCGTTATCAATGTGGTCTTTACTTTCGGCATGGAAACAGCCTATTTCCGGTTTGCAACTAAACCTGGCGCCGATGAAAAGAAAGTGTTTAACATTACCCAATCCGTAGTCATTTTCATTAGCCTCCTGTTCACAGTGCCCTTTATATTTTTTGCGGATCCAATCGCCTTGTTCCTGCAGGTGTCCGGCCGGGGTGACCTGGTTATCTGGCTAAGCGCGATCATGTTCGTTGACGCCATCGCAGCCATACCGTTTGCCCGACTAAGGCTTCAGAAGAGGGCCACATTATTCGCAATCTATCGAATGATAAATATTGCGATAGTCATCATTCTCAATGTATACTTTCTGAGATTCGCCTATGATCAGTCCGTGGGGATCAACTATGTATTTATTGCCACGATGATCGCCAATTCTTTTTACGTAGTTTTTTTCTTCCGGAGCCTGATCACCTGGAGGCCATCATACGACCCGTTGCTGTCACCGAAGATTGCAACGTACGCCTATCCTGTCATGCTCACCGGTCTCGCAGGCATGACCAATGAAATGTTCTCGCGCCAGACTCTTGACTGGTGGCTGCCAAGGAATTTTTATCCTGGGCAGACGCCTGAGTATGCCTTAGGCATTTTTGGCGCGTGCTACAAGTTTGGTATGTTGATGAATTTGACCGTCCAGGCCTTCCGTTACGCCGCGGAACCTTTCTTTTTTTCAAATGCAGCTGACAAAGGCTCGCCTGCGCTTTTTGCAACCGTCAATCATTATTTCGTCATAGTAGGATGCATAATTTTATTGGGAGTATCCCTAAACATGGACCTGTTCAAATATTTTCTTGGAAGCGCCGAATATTGGGACGGCATAACCATCGTACCCATTTTGTTGCTCGGATATCTATTTCTGGGTGTCTACTACAATATCTCCGTCTGGTTCAAGTTAACTGACAGGACCTATTTCGGAACGATAATCACCATCGGTGGCGCCGTGATCACTATTGTGGCGAATTACTTCCTTATTCCTGTTGCAGGATATCTCGGTAGCACCTGGGCTATGCTGGCATGCTATTTTTCCATGACCGCGGCATGCTATTGTATTGGTCAGCGATACTATCCGATTCCTTACAACGTATCGCGCAGCCTGGGGTACATTATCATGACTTCCCTGATTGTTTACGGTGCGGGGACTGTTTCGTTTGAAAATCAATGGCAGGCAACGGTATTTCATCTAGGCGTGCTTGTTGCCTATCTGTCAGCGGTTTATTTTCTGGAAAAGGAAAAGTTCAAAATGGCATCAGGTTGATTTTTAGTAGTTTTGATTTTAAATCCGTCAACACATGAACATTATTGTTCCTATGGCTGGAGTGGGTAAAAGGATGCGTCCGCATACCCTGACAGTACCGAAGCCGCTGCTGCCGATAGCTGGCAAACCTATTGTACACCGCCTGATTGAAGACATTGCGAAAGTTTGCCCTGAGAAGATCGATTACATTGGCTTTATAATTCATCCTGCATTCGGCAAGGAGGCCGAGGAGAACCTGCTATCAATTGCCGCGCAGGCCGGTGCGACCGGCAGGATTTACTATCAGGAGCAGGCATTTGGCATCTCACACGCGCTGCTTTTCGCGAAGGAGCTGTTTACAGACAAAGTCATTGTCGCGTTCGCAGACACATTGTTTAAGGCAGACTTCAAGCTGGACACAACCCGTGACGGTATTATCTGGGTGCAACGCGTAGAAGATCCGTCGCAATTCGGTGTAGTACGGTTAAACGAAAAATCAGAGATCGTTGAGCTTGTGGAAAAGTCTCCCACGTTTGTTTCCGATCTGGCAATAATCGGCATTTACTTCTTTAAGGATGGCGCGGCGCTTGCGAATGAGATGCAATACCTCGTTGACAACAATATAAAAGACAAAGGCGAGTTTCAATTCACGTCTGCCCTGCAAAACCTTTCCAAGAAAGGCGCGAAGCTTGTGCCAGGTCGGGTAGTCGAGTGGCTGGATTGTGGTAATAAAAATGTCGCGGTAAAAACCAACCAGCGTTATCTTGAATTTATAAAAGATCAGAAACTGGTTTCCGATAAAGCGCAACTTATCAATTCAATAGTCATTTCACCCTGCTTTATTGGCGATGGCGTTATTCTTGAGAACTCAGTTGTCGGTCCTTATGTCTCCATCGGTGACGATACGCGCGTAACCGACAGCCGTATCAAGAATTGCATTATTCAAAAACAAGCGACCATTCTCAACGCGATGCTTGAAAACAGCATGTTGGGGAATTTCACTACCTTTGAAGGTTCAATCCAGGACGTGAGTCTGGGTGATTACAATGTAATTGCATAACCGTGAATTCCCGTTTATTAAATACTGCGATCACCCTCTGTATGGCGCTGGCCCTGCTAACGTCAACGCCCTCATTTTCGCAGCGCAAAAAGAAAGGTTCCGGGGACCCACAGGCTTCAAACATTAAGCTGCGTGAGGCTGAATTTTACTTTACTGAAGGGGAAAAGTATTTCATTCTGGAGGATTACGCAAAGGCATTGCTTTATTATCAGCGTACGCTGGAGATCGCCCCGGAAAATGCTACTATACATTATAAAGTAGCAGAAGTTCTGGCGCAAAGCAACAAGCAGGAAGATCTGCTAAAAGCTTCGTTAAGTATTGAAAATGCCATGAAGCTTGAGCGCAAGAATAAATATTTCTATTTGCTGGCTGCAAACATTTACAATGCCCGGACTGCATTTGATAAATCGGCAGCAACATATGAGAATATGATTCGCGAGATCAGGGGTACGGAAGAATACCTCTATGAACTTGCCGCTGTGTATCAATATGCAGGAAAAACGGATGAAGCGATCAAGACTTATAATCGCGCTGAAACGTTGATGGGTGTTAACGAAGTTTCGTCAATCCAAAAGCTTCGTCTATATCTTGACCAGGGTAAGATAAAAGAAGGAATTACAGAGGGAGAAAAGCTTATCCAAACCTTTCCAGAAGAGGAGCGCTTCCTGATGGGATTTGCTGAAGCACTTTCCCAAAAAGGTATGCAAAAGGACGCTATTGCTTATCTTGAAAAGTTTGTAGCTTTTAATACTGATGCAGGCGCGGTCAACATGCTGCTGGCTGGCCTGTATCGGGATAACAAACAGGAGGATAAGGCGAGGCCCCTGTTGATGAAGTTATTCGATGACAACAACATCGAACTCGGAAGCAAGCTGATAATCCTTGGTGCTTACAATAACGAGCTCAATCAAAGCAAAGCCCAGAACGTTGCCGACCCAGACAAAGAATCTTTCGCCTTGACGCTGTTCGGAAAGCTGAGTAAGGGGAATCCAAACGAAGTAAATGTTCACATTATTGGAGGTGACTTGTTCCTGTCTACGGGAAAGAATCGCGAAGCACAGGCCGAATATCTGAAGGCCATTGAATCTGGTGAGGTGAATTTTGAGGTATGGGAAAATCTGCTCTACCTGGAAACACAAACAGGTCAGTTCGACCAGGTTATTGCGCATTCTGAAAAAGCATTGGAGATGTTCCCTAATCAGGGTATGGTGCATTTTTTTAATGGCAATGCGCACCTGCAGAAAAGAAACTATGACGAGGCAATATTTTCACTTGAGCAATCAAAAAAATTGTCGTCAAAAAACCCAAAGCTTATAGCTGAAATAAACAGCACACTTGGAGAAGCTTACAATGCAATCAAAGCTTATGACAAATCCGACAAGGCATACGACGAAGCCCTCGCGGTCGATCCGTCAAATGACGTTGTATTGAACAACTATAGCTATTATCTGTCCCTTAGAAAAACAAATCTGGAAAAAGCTGAAAAGATGTCTGCATTACTCATTAAGAATAATCCGGACAATCCGACTTTTCTGGATACCTATGCCTGGGTGCTATACGCCAGGCAGAAGTACAAAGAGGCACGTAAGATGATCGAACGGGCAATCAATACAGGAAATGCGAATGCCACACACATTGAGCACTATGGCGATATACTTTTTCAGCTTGGTGACGTAGCGGGTGCAGTTGAGCAATGGGAAAAGGCACGTGGATTAAATGCCAACAGTGAGGCGCTAAACAAAAAAATCGCGAACCGTAAGATCTATGAATAAGCGCAGCTTGTTAATTCTCGTCACAGTTTCAATGTTTGCTGTGGCCTGCAGTAAAAAAGTCGTTGCACCAACTGTAAGCCTCAATACGTCTAAGCCAACGTTGAACGTAGAAGAAATTGATTTTGAGTATATGCATGGGAAGGCCAGGATGGTATTGCGCGATGCCAACAAAGAGCGAGAAGTAAAAGCGAGTATTCGTATTCATAAGGATAGTGTGATCTGGATGACATTCTCGGTCATCGGAGTTCAGGGCGGAAAAGCGTTGATCAACCACGATTCCATCACCATCGTCAGTAATGTTGATAAGGAATATTTCGTTTTTGAATATCCTGAGCTTTCCAAGCGTTATAATTTCGATATAAACTACAACGTTATTCAACAGGCTATGCTTGGCAATCTGATAATGCCACGCCAGGCAAAAGATGATGTCAAGCAGGAGACATCTTTTTTTGTTTTGAAACAGCAGTCAAATACCATTACAGTAGACAACTATGTAAATGCTGCGAGTATGAAGATCGAAAAGGTGGAATTGAAAGAGCCCAGCAGCAGCAATTCGCTGATCATTAACTATTCCAACTTTCAACCGTTGGGTTCGAAGCTCCTACCTTACAACGGTACCATTAACCTGTTTTATAAAACGCTCGGCGGACTACTATTGAACACAACTGTAATCTTTGAATACAACAAAGCCGAGGTCGGTGATAAGGAGCTCAAGTTTCCTTTTAATATTCCAAAACGCTATGTGCGCAGGTAGAATACTGCTTTGTTTTTTTTTCTTCACCGTTTGTTCGCTTTCCTCGAATGCGCAGAAATCAAAAAATCAATTGCAGAAGGAAAAGCAGCAAAACCTCGAGAAAATTATGGAGGTTGAAAAGATTATTCATGAGACTTCAGCTAAAAAGAAGAACACGCTGGGTGCACTGAGCGCGCTTACCGAACAAATTAAGGCTCAGGAACAGCTGGTTAAGTCGATCAAAGGCGAAATGAGCCTTCTTGACGGTGAAATCTCCGAAAACAACGACATTATTGTTACACTTGAAGACGACCTCGACAGGCTGAAGAAAGAGTATGCCTTGATGTTATTCGCTGCTCAAAAGGCAAACAACAGTACTACGCGCCTGACCTTCCTT
>JANNPM010000143.1:0-5067 GCA_031400145.1 Chryseolinea sp.
CGGAATGATCTATATACTTTTTGGCTTACCGGACGAGATTTACAGATTCACCGACCGGGAGATATGGAATTATAAGAATGAAAATTTCAAGGTCACGTTCACCTTTGTCAAATCGCGCACCTTGTTCGATCCGGAGAATTATGTGTTGATCCGCGAAAAGAAATTTCAGGAAACCTGGTACGAGAAGGTGGATCTTTGGCGAAGTGCCCGCTTTTGATCCGGCAATGGAAAGCAAAGCTTCACTTTTCATTGTGCCAACGCCCATTGGAAACCTGGCTGATATCACGCTGCGCGCGCTCGACATTCTGAAATCGGTAGACCTTATCTTAGCGGAAGATACCCGCACGTCCGGCTTTCTGCTGAAACATTACAACATTCAAAAACCGTTGCAGAGCTTCCATAATTTTAACGAGCATAAAGTCGTTAACAACTATGTCGGGAGAATGCAGCAAGGCGAGATAATTGCCCTCGTGTCAGATGCCGGCACGCCCGGAATTTCTGATCCCGGCTTTTTGCTGATCAGGGCCGCACTGCAAGCCGACCTTGTCGTCGATTGTCTTCCAGGGCCAACGGCGCTGATACCCGCGCTCGTCAAGTCCGGGTTCCCATCCGACAGGTTTGCCTTTGAGGGCTTCCTTCCCCATAAAAAAGGCAGGCAAACAATGTTAAGGAAACTGTCAGCGGAAGAACGTACCATGATATTTTATGAGTCACCTCATCGTCTGATCAAGGCCCTGGAGCAATTTAAGGAGAATTTCGGGCCTGATAGAAGAGTATCCGTATCCCGTGAGCTGACAAAGATGTTCGAGGAAACCAAGACCGGGCCGATAGAGGAGGTTTTAATGCACTTTCTTTCCAGAGAAATAAAAGGCGAGATCGTAATAGTTGTGGAGGGAAAGCGCGAAGAGTTAGCCGCAAAGGCGGGGAGACGCAAAGGAAACACCGGGGAGAAAGAATCGTAAGGCAAATGTTTTGTATTGGCAGCGGATCGCTATATTCACGATTCACAAGGCATAGAGCGAGGAAAACGGTCACAGACTTGGCGTGTTGAGGGCTCATCGTTCTACGCCTGCCAAAAATAACTTATCATGACTGTCAATTTACCCGATATTAAACGAAACGTTATTGACCTTTGCAGCGAGGTAGGTGAATTCATTTACACCGAAGGCACCAATTTCGACAGGTCCCGCATACAACAAAAGGATGGATTCAATAATCTGGTTTCCTATGTAGATCAGGAAGCAGAACGGAGGATTGTCAAGGTTCTTCATCCGCTCTTGCCTGAAGCCGGCTTTATTACCGAAGAAGGTACGGTGGAACAATCTCGGACCAATGAATACAACTGGATCATCGATCCGCTCGATGGTACAACAAATTTCCTTCACGGGTTACCTATCTATGCCATCAGCATTGGCTTAACGCGCAACAATAAGCCCGTTCTTGGCATTGTGTATCATGTGGTGCGCAAAGAGTGCTTTCACGCCATCGAAGGCGATAACGCCTATTGTAATGATCGCATGATTCATGTCTCAAAGATCCCGACATTACAGGAAAGTTTGTTGGCGACCGGCTTTCCCTACTACCACTTCAATAAACGCGATAGTTATCTCAATATCATTAAAGAATTCCTGGAAAAGACACATGGTATCAGGCGACTGGGGAGCGCTGCGATAGATCTCGCATATGTTGCCTGCGGAAGGATTGAAGGGTATTTCGAGTATAATTTAAATGCCTGGGACGTGGCTGCCGGAGTGCTTATAGTGCAGCAGGCCGGCGGGATCGTGACGGATTTTAAAGGGGGCAGTGACTGCATTTTCGGCGGAGAGCTTTGTGCTGCCAATGGCCATATCCACGCAGAAATGCTTGCGGTGGTGCAGAGCAGCTGGAAGTAATCCATTTCAGGCGATTTCTTCCTTCTGAGTTCTTTCCTTATTTTCGCAGCATACGGTAATCGTTGAATGAAATGGATAACTATAAATCTGATTATATGCCACGCATAGCCAGCAGCGTCCTCCTGCTAATATTGTTTGTCGTGCGGATCGCATCCGCGCAGGAAAATCTCACCGATAAGTTGCCTGTTGATCCGCGGTTAAAGATCGGCAAGCTTTCAAACGGATTGACATACTACATCCAAAAGAACACCCGGCCAGAAAAGAAAGTGGAACTAAGGCTGGTGGTAAACGTGGGTTCTGTGCTCGAGGATGATGACCAGCTCGGCCTCGCTCACTTCACAGAGCACATGGCTTTTAATGGATCCAAGAATTTTCAAAAGAATGACCTGGTTTCTTTTCTGCAGACCATCGGCGTTGAATTTGGCGCCGATTTGAATGCTTATACTGGTTTTGATGAGACTGTTTACATACTGCCAATCCCTACGGAGAAGAAAGAGAATGTGGAAAAGGGATTTCAGATTCTCGAAGACTGGGCAAGTACTGTCATGTTCGATGGTGGTGAGGTCGACAAGGAACGTGGCGTTGTCCTCGAAGAATCACGGCTCGGTAAAGGCGCGGAAGACCGCATGCTCCGGGTGGTGTACCCTAAAATGTTTGAAGGATCAAAGTATGCCGAGCGTCTACCTATCGGAAAGGACGATGTCCTGAAAAATTTTAAGTACGATGTAATAAAACGCTTTTACCGCGACTGGTACCGGCCAAACCTTATGGCTGTGATCGTGGTCGGTGATATGGAGCCTGCGGAAGCAGAACGTCTGGTAAAAAGGCATTTTGAAAAGTTGAAAAACCCTGCCAACTCACGAGAAAGGTCACTGACTGACGTGCCGGTACGTACAACGTCCGAAGGAATAGTCGTCACGGACAAAGAGGCAACGAACCACGTCATTGAGATAGATTATACTTATAAGAAAGCAAAAGAAACAGTTACATTAAGTGATTACCGTGAGTACCTGATACGTGTATTATTCACCTCGATGCTGGGCCAGCGCATGCAGGAACTGACGCAGAAAGCAGACCCTCCCTTTGTCTTTGGTGGGAGCAATATCGGAGGTTGGGCGCGCGGGTATGAATCTTATCAGTCCTTCGCTTATCTTGGTAAGGGTGGTGTGGAGCCTGCTGTTCAGGCTTTGGTTCAGGAGAATGAAAGGGCGCGCAGATTTGGTTTCACTGCCGCTGAGCTTGACCGAGTGAAGAAAATGCTCCTCAAGAATATAGAGCGCAGCTATAACGAACGTGACAAAACGGAATCTGCACATCTGGTGGAAGAATATGTAAGAAATTTTCTGGAGAAAGAACCAATTCCCGGAATCGAAAATGAGTATAAATATTATCAAACGTATCTGCAGGGAATAACACTGGAAGAATTAAACGTGTTCGTTTCAAAGAATGTACCGGCGCCCACGGATAGCAAGCTCGTCATCATGACAGGACCGGACCACGCAGACTTCAAGATTCCCACCAACGAGGAATTGCTTGCACTAACAGAAAACGCGGCGAAAGGTGATCTTCTTGCTTATCAAGATAAAGTCGTGGCTGCATCGATTATGGAGAACGCGCCGGCACCTGGAACGCTTGCGGGTGAAAAAGAGAACAAGGAGCTCGGGACAACGGAGCTGACCTTTAGTAATGGCGTAAAGGTCATATTGAAACCGACAGACTTCAAAAACGATCAGGTCGTGATGAACGCTTCAAAGTTTGGTGGTCAATTCCAATACGACCCAAAGGAACGATTTAACGCTGAGTTTGCGTCGACGGTTGTAGTACAAATGGGTGTTGGCGGATTTTCGCCGCTGGATATCCGAAACATTCTGGCCGGCAAGACAGCCAGTGTTCAGCCGCGATTAACAACCCTGAGTGAAACCTTCAACGGCCAGTCTAGCGCTACCGACATTGAAACAATGCTTCAGTTAACGTACCTGTACTTCACTCAGCCACGCAAGGACGACGATTTATTCAAGTCATTTATTTCCAAACAACAGGCGCTGTATCAGAACATGGCGGCAGATCCACAATTCACCTTTCAGGACTCTGTGATCGCAATCCTGTATAAGAATCATCCATGGGCGCCAAAGCTACCGAAGCCGGAAAACTTCGCACAGATAAATGAGGACCGGGCTTTGGCGATCTATAAGGAACGATATGGAAACGCCAATGGCTTTACATTCGTAATCGTCGGTAAATTCGACGTCGCCTCGATCAAGCCATTGGTGGCAACTTACCTGGGCAGCCTGCCATCTTCACCAGCGAAAACAACATTTAAAGATGTTGGCCTGCGGCCGGTTAAAGGTGTTGTAAAGCGTGAGATCAAAAAGGGAACAGAGCAGAAGAGTTTCATACGCATGTTCTGGAATGGAGAAGCTCCGTACAGCGATACAGAACAGTTAAAAATTCAGGCGCTCACAGAAATTCTCAACATCAAGATAATCGAATCATTGCGTGAAGAGATTGGCGGCATTTACGGAGTAGGATGTTTTGGTAACCTGAATAAGAATCCTTATAACAATTATTCCATAGGCATATCGTTGCCATGTGGGCCCGAGAATGTCGATAAACTTGTAACTGCTGCGCTGGCAGAGATTGATAAGATCAAATCGAAAGGACCAACTTCGGAAGATTTGAATAAAGTTAAAGAGACGTGGAAACAGCAGTACATGGTTAACATCAAAGACAATGCGTTCTGGGCCAAGCAGCTCCTGCAAAGCGTCGAGCTGGAAACCAACGCAGAAGAAGTGATAACCTACGAAAAGCGTATTGCATCATTGACCTCAAAGGATGTCCAGGCAACAGCCGTAAAGTATCTCGATATGAAAAACTTCGTTCAGATCGTATTGAATCCCGAGAAATAGTCCCTTTCAGATCCACCTTTATATTACCAGTGTACACTGACCTGTAAATGGCCGGCATTATATGCTGGATTGTTTTTCGTGATACTTATATTTGCGCGCGTATTAAACACGCTCATATGATCGTACTTAAATTCGGTGGGACCTCAGTCGGTAAACCTGAGCGAATGCGAAAGATTGCGGGGCTGGTATTGGCAACACAGGGGAAGAAAATCGTCGTGCTTTCAGCATTGTCCGGAACCACGAATACACTTGTTGCCATCGGCGACAAT
>JANNPM010000213.1:0-3450 GCA_031400145.1 Chryseolinea sp.
CCTACCTCCAGGTCGGCCCGTATCATACAAACACCGTTGCCGGTCTTGAGCTGGCTATGGACATACTCAGAAGAAGGAAGAATACCAACAAACAGATATTCATGATCACAGATGGCAAACCAACGTGCATCAAACAGGGAATCAAATACTACAAAAATGCTTTTGGACTTGACCCCAAGATATTGGCCAAGACACTGAATCTCGCCGGGCAGCTTCGGAAGCTAAAGGTTCCGGTAACCACCTTTATGATCGCGACAGATCCATACCTCAAAACTTTTGTGCGCGACTTTACGAAAGCGAATAACGGGAATGCCTATTACAGCAGTCTGGAAGGATTGGGCAATCTTGTTTTTGAAGATTTTAAACGCAACAGGAGAAAGAATTTATAGTTCTGTCTTTCAGGCATCATCCTTTAAAGCTAACAAGTAAGCATGAATCAATTGAAAATCAAAACGCTGGGTGACCTCAAGCGTTCCGGATACAAATCAAAATCAATCAAGGACGAGCTAAGGGCTAATCTTATTGGGAGACTGAAACATAAAGAGACCGTGTTCGCAGGGATATGGGGATATGAAGAGACGGTTATCCCTGATCTGGAGCGGGCTATTCTGGCAGGGCATGATGTAAATCTTCTTGGGCTTCGCGGTCAGGCGAAAACGAGGCTCGCCCGGTTGATGGTTAATTTATTAGACGAGTATATCCCTATCGTTGCAGGCTCAGAACTCAACGACGATCCAGCCGCGCCAATATCAAGATACGGAAAAGACAAGGCTGCTGAGCTTGGCGATAACCTTCCTGTTGAATGGATACATCGTGACGAGCGCTATGCTGAAAAACTGGCAACTCCCGATGTTTCCATCGCCGACTTGATCGGAGATGTTGATCCCATCAAGGCAGCTACCTTAAAGTTGCCTTATGCTGATGAACGGGTCATCCATTTTGGTCTCATTCCACGTTCGAACCGGTGTATTTTTGTCATCAATGAGTTGCCCGACCTGCAGGCAAGAATTCAGGTAGCACTCTTTAATATTTTACAGGAGGGCGACATACAGATCCGCGGTTTCAAGATACGGATGCCCCTTGATATGCAATTTGTATTTACAGCAAACCCCGAAGACTATACCAACCGGGGCAGCATCGTGACACCGTTGAAAGATCGTATCGACAGCCAGATCATAACGCACTATCCAAAAACGCTGGAGATTGGAAAACGCATTACACAACAGGAGGCACGCCTTCAAGATTCCCAACGCGTCATGGTTACTGTTAATGAGATCGCTAAAGATCTTGTTGAACAAATTGCCTTTGAAGCAAGAAAAAGTGAATACGTAGACTCAAAGAGCGGTGTGTCGGCGCGGTTAACGATCTCCGCCTATGAAAATCTGGTGGCGGCAGCTGAACGCAGAACAATCATTAACAGTGAGAAAAGCGCGCAGATACGTGTGTCGGACTTTGTTGGTGTAATACCGGCCATAACAGGAAAGGTCGAACTGGTATATGAGGGCGAACAGGAAGGTCCGGGTATTGTGGCTCAGAATCTTGTCGGGAAGGCTTTGCGGACACAATTCGTCAATTACTTTCCGGATCCTGATAAATTCAGAAAGCAGAAGGAAAAGAGCCCCTATAAGAAGATCTCTAACTGGTTCGGTGATGGCAATACGGTGGATATGCTCCACGACATTTCACAGCGTGAATACGAAAAGCAACTTCATCATGTTCCCGGACTTCAGGACCTCATCAATGAATTTCATAAGAATAAAGACAGTGTTACGAAGTTATTCCTGATGGAATTCGCTTTGCACGGACTCGCTGAGTATAGCCTGATCAGCAAGCATACGCTCACCGCGGGCTTACAGTTCAAAGATTTGTTGAGCAGCATGTTTACTTTGCCTAAACCCGGTCAGGACGAAGAAGATGATGATGATATAGCGCGCGGAAAGTTTTGATCTCTTGATATCCTGTCTGCGGAGGCTGCAGGCTCCCTGCCGACTATGGTTTCAATGTGAGTTAAACACGACTGCTCTAGGGGAGATAATCGCATTTCATTAAAATGCTAAAATTCCCTTTTAAATTGTGAACGCTTTGGATTGCATTCATTAAATTTCATAAACCAAGTTCTTTGTGTAGCATGCCGAAATCCAAAAAGGAAAAAAAAATCTTCGTACTCGACACTTCAGTAATAATCTACGAACACAACTCCATCCTCAATTTTGATGAACATGATGTAGGCATTCCGATAACAGTGCTCGAAGAACTTGACAACTTCAAGAAAGGTAATGATACCAAGAACTTCGAGGCGCGGGAATTTATACGCCTGATCGACAAGTTGGCAAACGGACAAATGCTTCATAACTGGAATCCACTCAATGGAAAGAATAAAGGCGCATTTAAGGTCCTCATGGATACCAAAAGTACCGTTGATGCAAACAAGGTCTTCAACGAGGAGAAGGCGGATCATCGGATATTAAACTCCGCATTACAATTACAAAAAGAACAAAGGGGTCGTAAGATCATTCTTGTCTCCAAAGACATAAACCTTCGTCTGAAAGCTAAAGCGCTGGGGCTTCAATCGGAAGACTACACGACCGGAAAAGTTCAGAACATTTCTTCTCTTTACACCGGCAAAACAATAATCGAAGACGTTGATGCCAACATGATCAACCTTCTTTATGAGAAGGGATATTGTCCGCCTGGCGAGCTTCTCGGCAAAATCCATGTGGTGAAAAATCACTACTACATTTTGAAGAGTGGAAAAAAATCTGCGCTGGCATGTTACAATCCATTAAATGAAATGCTTGAGCATGTCGAAAAGCGCTCAGTCTATGGCGTGAAGCCGAGGAACGCCGAACAGACATTCGCTATTCATGCTGCATTGAAACCAGAAATTAAACTCGTGTCTATCCAGGGAGTTGCAGGAACGGGCAAGACACTCCTTGCACTTGCTGCAGCACTTGAACAAAAGAAAGCTTATAAACAAATTTACCTTGCGCGTCCAATCGTACCGCTTAGCAATAAAGATATTGGTTACTTACCGGGCGATATCAAATCGAAGGTGAATCCGTATATGGAGCCTTTGTGGGATAACCTGAAGTTCATTCAGAATCAGTATAGTGAAATGGACAAAGAATATTCACGCATAACGGAGATGGTGAACCAGGAGAAACTGATGATTACGCCGTTGGCCTATATACGGGGAAGAAGTCTTTCGAACATTTGTTTTATCGTCGATGAAGCACAAAACCTCACGCCGCATGAAGTGAAGACAATTATCACCCGGGCTGGCGAGAACACCAAGATCATTTTCACAGGCGACATCTATCAGATCGATACACCTTATCTGGATTCACAAAGCAACGGTCTATCAACGTTGATTGACAGGTTGCAGAATCACGAGCTGTATGCGCACATTACATTAGAGAAAGGTGAGCGGTCGGAGCTTGCGAACCTGGC
>JANNPM010000232.1:0-3620 GCA_031400145.1 Chryseolinea sp.
ACCCAATGTCCCCTTTGACAACAATCAGGCCGAGCGAGACCTGCGCATGATCAAAACAAAACAGAAGGTATCCGGATGTTTCCGTAGTGAGCAGGGAGGTAATGTGTTTTGCCTGATCAGAAGCTATCTATCTACCTTGAAGAAAAATAACCAAAATATTCTCCAAGGTATTCAGGATGCTTTCAAGGGAAATGCCTTTGTTCCTGCTGAATAGTAACGAATTTAGTTATTCAAAACTGCGACGCTGGCAGCGCAAAAAACGATGATAAATGATTGAAAATTCCGTTGACAAAAGTCAACGGAATACGAATTCATACAAAGCTGTCGGACACCTCGTTCCCTCCAACAATAGAAAAATAAAATAAATGGTGTATTTTTATAAGCTGTACATTTTTCTGCACTATGTGATAACAACGATTAATGCACGACAAGCTTATTGACTATATAAACCAACTTGCTGTCGCCCCACTCAGCGATCAAGAAGTTGAGACGATCAAGCGTATTTTTGAGCCCAGAAAACTCCGAAAGAGACAGTACTTTCTTCAAAAGGCTGAAGTCTGCAAATATTATGGGTTTGTAGTGAGGGGCGCTATGAGACAATACAGTGTGGATGAAAAAGGCAACGAACACATTGTACGATTATCATTAGAAAACTGGTGGACGGGTGATCGCGAGAGTTTCACTATGCTCACACCTTCTGCATTTTATATAGATGCATGGGAAGAGACCGATTTACTAACGATTACACACGCTGACCTGACAATACTTAATGGGAATCAGGCTTTTTTAGAGATGAGAAGCAAGCTGGATGAGAAGCATGCTTTTGCTTTGCAGAAAAGAGTAAATGCTAACATCAGTCTAACTGCAGAGCAACACTACGAGGCACTGGCTGCATGGTACCCTGAATTTCTTCAGCGCTTTCCACAACATATAATTGCATCTTATTTGGGCATCACCAAAGAAACACTCAGCCGGATTCGGAACAATGCGGCCAAAAAGTAAATTTTCTCTCCTGGTTAATTCCCGTTGACATTTGTCAACAACATTAATTATCCTTTATCATCGCTTTTAAAGTACGCAGCGGAGCATTTTTGTGTGCGTTGATTCATATTCAGCAACGCACCAAACATGCAAAAAGAAATCAGTTTTTCGGGAAAAGGTCAACCCGCGGATATTGGTGAAATTACCATTCATCGTATTTTACCGAATCGCTATGCCGATGCAGTAGGCCCCTTTGTTTTTCTTGATCATTTGGGTCCGCTCATTGTCAGCCAGGAGATGAAAGCAGGCACAGGCGCTCATCCGCACAGAGGGATCGCTACACTGACCTACCTTATCAACGGCCAATCCGAGCACTTTGACAGTGCGGGCAATCACGCAATCGTTCGGTCTGGCGGCATCCAATGGATGAAGGCAGGAAATGGAATTATCCATGATGAAACTGCCAATCCGGACACCGAAACCGGTAACCCCTCTATCCACGGGTTTCAATTTTGGATCAACCTACCCTCGCAGATAAAAGCAGAACAACCTGCTTACATGGCTATTCAGGCGAATGAAGTTCCCAGAAAAATCTTAGCGGAAAACAGCGGTTGGATCAAAGTAGTTTTAGGCGCTTACGAAAACCTAAAATCCAAAATCCCAAATTATACAGAGCAGTTTCTGTATCATCTCCACCTGAACGGCAACCAAAAGTTTTCAATTTCTTTCTCCGATAAAACGGAAGTAGCCGCATTTCTACCTACTCAACATGCAACCTTAAACGACACAGAATTTGAGGCCGGAGAATTTGTAGAATTCGATCGTAAGACCGGAGCAATTGTAATCAAAAATACATCGCAGGAGGCCATTGACATTTTTCTTTTTGGTGGCGAACACTATAACGAACCCATCATAGCTCAAGGCCCTTTTGTGATGAACACCATGCATGAGATCACGCAAGCTTACAACGACTTTTATTCAGGTAAGTATGGTGAAATAAAATAGCAGCTTTTATATGAGTTCAATCACAATCAAAATCCTATGAAACAGACTCCGATCAATGTCTTTTCAGTTGACTGATAGGGATCAATTACTACTCGTTTTGTGACAAGGCCGGTTTGCACATTTAGCTGGTACAATGACTCTGTGGAGAATTCACTGTCGGTCGCTGTAAAATAATACTGACCTCCCAAAGTTTCACCAAAGCTGTTTCCATAAAATCCCGCGTAACCTGTGTATCGGATGCTTAGCCGACCTGTTGCAGGATCATATGTATAGATACGCATCTGCGCGCTCTGAGCGTCGAAGTCTGGGTATCCTCCCACCTGCCTGAAAACTAATTTCCCGTTCACTACCCTTACGTTATGTATTTCATCAACTCTACGGCAACAATTTTCGAATATAGAGAGGCTAGCAATTTGCCTTGATTTGCCGCTTGAGGGATCATATTCATGAAGGGTGATGCTCTCAAGAAAGGTTCTGCCAGCGCCGGTTACTTCTTTGTGGCGAAATCTAAAGCCATAAAATTTTCCATTTATAATGGCGTCAACATCTCCGATGTTAGAAACAAAATCTGCCTTCGATGTAGCTTTATTCAACTGGTAGAGATTTCCAGGACGCGGAAGTTGAATAACACCGGGTTCTACTCCATTGATTGCCTGAAAGTAAAAATTGCTATCGTACTTCAAGAACGAATTCGGAAAACTGTGACCTGGGCCAGGATTAATATCACCAACACGATTGACTTGGGCTGATGTGATAGTGGTGATGAATGTAAAGATTGTCAATAGCATTCCAATACCATGCGAGAGGGTATAACTTTTTTTCATATCGGATATTTTAAATCAATGACGCGATATAAAATTAATTGTGCATAGAAAGGAGACCTAATAAAACGAATTAATTGATGATGAAATTTAGTTTAGGAAATTCTGTCGCGAATTGTTGGGGTATGAAGACTTTTATTAATATAAATTTAATGCCAGATGTATGTCGATTCAGCCATAGTACAAGTTGCTGATCCTAAACTAACCTTTGAATGTGCGCTTAAGGCGGCTTTTTAAGGTCCAGGTAGCCATTGAAGGAGCGCTCCTCCTTGAGCGAACTTGTCAAGCGATTTAAAGTTCAAGCTGTGCAAATCAGCAAATGGAAACAGGAGATTAATAGTTTATCATTTCATTAATTAATAAAAGTGGTCTTAAGTCTATGCAAGATTTCAATAATTTCGTGCAGTATTCAGTTACCTCTTAAAAATTTTTATGAACCTGCTTTTTAAATTTTTCGAATTTGCTTGCTTTCATGCGATGCAAAAACTGACGCTAAAATTCATTGTCGTATTGTTAATATTCTTAACGGCTGATAAAGTGAATGCGCAGTCTTTAAAATTCGTTGCTGATATTGCCCCGTTGACAGCTTCATCAGATCCTCAATATTTGACATCCCTAAATGGCAAACTCTACTTTAGAGCTTTTCGAGACGCGACAGGAAGAGAATTATATGCTTTCGATTCTATTACTAATGAAGTTTCTCTGGTGGCCGATTTGATTCCAGGTATCAAAGGGAGTGATCCCAAGGAAATTATCGTTGTTGATGCTAAGTTATATTTTCTGGCCAGGACACCTTTTACTTCGTTGGGTACC
>JANNPM010000234.1:0-5926 GCA_031400145.1 Chryseolinea sp.
ACCCAATGTCCCCTTTGACAACAATCAGGCCGAGCGAGACCTGCGCATGATCAAAACAAAACAGAAGGTATCCGGATGTTTCCGTAGTAAGCAGGGAGGTAATGTGTTTTGCCTGATCAGAAGCTATCTATCTACCTTGAAGAAAAATAACCAAAATATTCTCCAAGGTATTCAGGATGCTTTCAAGGGAAATGCCTTTGTTCCTGCTGAATAGTAACAAAATTTGAACTTCGGATTCTTCTTTTATAAATGAAGGATCTATAGATTGAGCCATTAACTCAATCCTCGAAAAGAAAGCACATAAAAAGAATATTTTTATAAGTATGAATCTCATTTCTGTTTTGGCTGTTGTTTAGATACGGTTTGAATAATTGTCCTTATCTGATCTTGGGTGACTTGCGTTCCCTTAGTACTTCCCATTCCTGAAACTGGATTCTCATCAGAATTCATCAAGTTACTTTTTACCGTCTGCTTATTTGCCTTATTACTCTGATCAGCATCTTTGATATTAAGCGCAGCATTTTCCGAAGCCATCCAAGGATGAGGTAGTCCACCTGAGTGACCTAACTCATGAGTCCCTGCTCTGGAATATCCATTCGGCTTAGTCTTTACACCATCTACCGTAACAGCCAAATGGACAATGTTATGTTGAGTATAACCAGGTACATAACCAGGTATTGAGGACCCTGCTACCAACTCCTGATTCCCCGTCACAGGATTGGTTGTTGTCTTTTGATCTTCAAGCACCATGAAGAACCCAGTAGAAGCACTTAAAGTTTCATTTGGGCCCAATGGAGTTTGATCGAATGTAATATTTAAAACAGACTCTTCAATTACATCGTTATCCTCATCTTTCTCTATCCGAATGGATTTAAAATCCTTTTCAGCTTCTTGCTTCACGTTGTTTAGTGTCAAATCCACATCTGGTTGGGACAATACAATCTTTGATTGATTGACCACTCTAATCTTAACATCCAATTTATTGATCACATGAACACTACTTCCAGTTTGACCAGATAAAATAGAGGTTGACCATTCTAATCCATCTAAATCGACCCCATCGATTGGCCTATTCATAGCAAATGCATATGGCGACCATGCAGGATAAGACTTCGTCAACGGATCTACAGATAAGAAGCGCGCTATACTCGGGTCATAAATCCTGAACCCATAATCATAAGCTGTATTGCTCCACTCTCCACCATCATCCTTCTCCTTCCCATTAAACCCATATCTACTTTGCAATGAAGTACTATCACTCCAGCTTCTTTCTTTCATATCCAGGCCAAAGGGATAGTAATCACTTGTGCTCACCACAGTAGCCTTAACCGTGTCGCTGGTATGCATGTAGATGTTATCGGTAATTACGGTGAGTACGTTGCCTAAATGGTTGCTTAACTCATAGTTTCTTCTTCCCAGGGTTTGGTTGCCTTCCAGTACCTCGCCTTTGTAAATACCCAGGCGTGAGCTGCCATAGATCGGCCGCTCAGTGACGGTTGTATCGTTGTAAATAGCCATTACATTACCGCTCGCGTCGCGCACGTACCGGGTTATTAACGTGGTGTCATACTTCTCTAAACGCTTTTCTATCCGATTGCCTGTCGCATCGTAACGGAAGCGTACTACCACACTATCGTTCTTTGTCTTTACTTCGCGCACCTTACCATAAGGTGTCCAGGAGATCCTGGAGCCCTCTTCCTGATCTGCTATCAAGTTACCAATGGCATCATAAACAAAGGGGCCGTCTTCGGGTATGTAAGCTGCAAAGTCATTGCCTTCTTCAGCCTCAAAATCGTTTTGTATTTCAATGTTCCTGGTGGCTCTGAGCTCGGCAGCTGTACCTATTTGTGGTCGCGCCGTACCCGTCACCATAATATCCCTATACAACTTGTTGTTGGAGTTAATCGCGCCATTGTATGTGGTATCGCGCACGACAGGCAATACTCCCCGAAGCTTGTTAGTGCCTTTGTAGTAATAGTAGTCAAAGTCGTCCATTAATCCGCCTTGCCCATTCATTCTATCTAATGTAAGAATATTTCCGTTGCCATCGTAGGTGTAGGTTTCGTCGTAGGCAGCTGCGTTAGCCGTGCGTGCGGCAAACCCTCCAGCTTCGGAGTAGTTAGTTAAACTGCGGCTTTTCGTAATTCGGTGTAACTGATCATATTTATACAACATAGCTTGCATGCCTTTGGTACGATCACTTTCGCCAAGTTTTGCAAGGTCTGTAACCATCCAGCTTATGTTTCAATTGTAAAGACCGGTGTGGGTCTCATTCTGGCTTAACCGCATATTTTCGTTTAGCCGGGTCCACAGGTGGTCGCGCTGATCTGTGTTAACGTGTGCCGGGTTTATCGACTTATAATCACCATCGTAATAACCCAAGGTGTAGGCGAACACATCCTTACCTGCATTGAAGTCGTTCACGTTACCGTTCGGATCTCTATACGGTTGGTTCACCCCCTTTATCCACCCTTGCAAGGTGTAATAGTAATCAACACCTTGCGAACGGAGTGCGCCCAACTCGACACGCCCTAAAGGGCCGTGTAAGTAATAATCATACTGCGCTTCCTGGTTCCATATAAAACGATCCGTAGAAGTATATACATCGGTTAACCGGTTGTCGGCATCGTACTGGTAGCGGTGCACGAACTGATCGGGTTGATTATATTGATAGAATACATAATTCACCTTGCCACTGACAAGGTCGTAGCTATAGTCGGTGCGTTTGTTCGACAACCCTGGTATTCGTTGCAATAGCGATTTGACGTTACCATGGATATCGTATGTATAATAAGTGGCAATCGTATCGGTTTGGTCCTTTTCAGCCAACTCAACCCAGGCGACACGCGTACGTAGGTATTTTTGCTGGAATTCACTTTGCATTCCGTCATGCGGAAAATCATAATAAGTGCGCGTGATGTCAGCAAGCTGGATGTCAGGAAGCCCGGATAAGGGAAAGTTTGTGTGTTGCAGCGAGTCCTTTAAATTGCCAATAGCTAAAGGTGTAATCATCTCCCCTACTTCGGTTACGCGTCCTTGCGCATCATATTTTGTATAGGAGTACTTACTGTCTTTATACTGCTGCGCATTTTGTGATAAACGCAGCCGCGCTTTCTCATCGTAATAAAAGTTTGATTCACCTGCGTCCGGTGTTTTCTGCAACAGCAATTGGTTTATGGCGCTGTATTGATAACGTGTAATGAGCGAATGTTGCGGCTCGGTTTTGCTACCCGCCATAAATGCAATAACCTCCGTATTGGTCAGCGCCTTTACACCTGCCGGTGGAACGGTTTGAATAAGGTTCTTTGCCTGGTCGTAGTAGTATAGGGTGTAATGATATTCCTTAGATGCGAACGTGTAGGTCAAATTTTCCTGAATGCGCTCAAGACAACGTGTACGATAGGAGTTGTAATACTCGCTTACGTAATCTTCAACCAGTTTTTCAACCGCATATTCTGCAAGCAAGCTATCTTCTTCAGCCTCGTTCTTTAAACACAATTCCAATTGCTCGTTCCAGTCCACGCGGTAGTTGTAACGAGCAATAGTGGCGTTGGTAGTATCATATTGGAGGCAAATGGTGACAGGTATTTTATCAGAAACCTCAAGTCTTTGTAACCGGCTTTTCAAAGTAAGGTTGGGAGCGCTAACATTCGTTATCTTATAGTAATACCGGTTTCCGGAATCAGTTTTTGTAGGATTTTCAATTGCAAAAGTATGACCACTCTCAGATGGCTGAGGGAAAAGCGGTATATCATTTATTCCATTAACATATTTAAACCATTGATACTTGCTTGGAGGAGATGTAGTCCTATCGATATTGGTTGTTAACGTTATGGATTCCCCTTCAACCGCTGAAAGTGTTTTAGTTACGTCTATAGAATCTTGAGGCGCATAAACTATTCCAGACGTACCATTAAAACTCTGTTTGATAAAAAGGAAATTCCGAAATGTTAATTTGTTATCATTTATCAATAAAGAAAATTTCATGTTCTTCAAATTAGAAATCTCATTCGGAATGTCGCCCGATAGCATATTATGAGACAAACCAAGTACCCCTAAATTAATAAGGTTACTAAGGGATGCTGGTATAGCACCCTCCAAATCGTTATAATCCAAACGCAACCCTCCGTAATTCGATTGCCCGCCGGGAATGATGTTAATCAAATTACCTAACTCATAAGGAATATTGCCTGTCAGGTTGTTTAAGGTTAAATTTAAGCCCTTTAACTTCAAAAGTGAGCCTAACTGGGGAGGTATAGCACCACTTAATTTGTTATTTCCCAATTCTAGCATCTCAAGATTTTGCAATAAGCCTAATTCGGGCGGAATGCCCCCTACTAGATTATTAGAGGGCAAGCGTAAAGATTTCAACTTTGAAAGTTGGCCATACTCTGGGGGTATTGAACGAGTAATAGAGTCCATGCCATAAATGTATAAATCTTCAAGATTTGACAACTGACTTAACTCAACTGGCAACACGCCTTTAAATTTACCAGAAAGGAAGAGTTCCTGAAGATTTGCAAGGTTCCCCAATTCGGCAGGGATAAATCCTACTAGTCCTGGACCAGTCAGCCTTAAAATTTTTAGTTTTGTCAACTCACCATACTCTTTAGGGATTGGACCTGAAATGCCCGTACTTTGGATACCAAGGTGATTTAACTCTTTAAGATTTTTTAGCCAGACAGGAAACGCACCAATTAGACCGCTTGCACCGGATATAGCAAAAACTTGGAGTTTCGTAAGATTTGCCATTTCTTCAGGGATGTTTCCTGTAAACTTATTATCATAGGCGGTAAAAGCGATAAGATTACTCAGACTACCTATTGTCGGTCCGCCTGTAGCAGCATAAAATGCCATCAACGCTTCATATTCAATCTGGCAAGGGAGCCCTGGCGACACATTTTCGCAGGGCACGCTCAATAAAGACATTGCTACTTCTTTAGACCTTGAAACATTTGACCTATGAATGCTAAATTCAGGTAAGCTTTCATCTACCTCTAGTAACTGCTTGTCCTTCTCTTTCGCCATTCGAGTCAAGCTGTCTCTTAATAAAGTCCTTTTAAAAATACGGATGCTTCTATCGCTTTCACCAATAATTGAATTATTAGCAGCATGAGAATTTTTCAATGATTTTTGAACATTGGATGAAGATAAATTAAGCTGCATTTCATGCGTGACTACCGCCGGTTGAGAGGGTATCATCGGTACGAATTTCTTCAACCAAACCGTGGAATCCTTCGCACAGGTGAGTGGATCTACCACCGCTATACTATCAAGGCTACAATTATATTGATTTAATATACTCTCGATAGAATCAAGCTGTGGGTTGTCGTTCTGTCGGTCGCTTATATAAATGAGCTTAAGAAAGTTATCGCGGTCACTATTGAAATATGTGCGTACTAGGTTACCTACCTCCGTACTATCTGCTTTATCGAGGGTTGTACCGCAGACATGCTGGATGCTGGCTACGGTGGCTTCAATCTCAGGATCGCTCACCGCATCGCCTACGCCATTCTCTTCACCCCAGGCAGCAATATCTTCTGACTCGGTAGGCAGATTGTCGTTCATCAACAGATCCTCCTTAATTGCCGCACATGTGTCGTATTCCGGAAGCGTAAGCTTCAGTTGGCGTTTGGCTTCCAGGTAAAATCCTTTGTAAAGCGACCACCGCTGTTCATTCACTTGGTTGTTGTAATCCTCGTCGCCAAGCTGGCTACGATTATTCATCAGGTCCAGATAAAGGAGATGCTTACCACTTGTATCAAGTCTCCCCGCATCATTTATGTAATAGCTGGTATTGGCCGGACCTTCGCGTATATTCTGTCTGGCCCCCTCGACCGCATGTTCCAGCACGCGATTATTCATGACGCGCTTCGCGACGTCCATGGCATCTAACAGCTGCACGCCGCTGGCCAGCATGGTGGCC
>JANNPM010000240.1:0-9527 GCA_031400145.1 Chryseolinea sp.
GACGAATGCCAAAAAGAAGGTATCAAATTGTTCTTTTACCATTCTCAGCTGGACTGGCATCACCCGGATTATTTCCCCCGCGGCAGTAGTGGCGGAAGTTGGACAGGCCGTGCCGAGAGCGGTGATTTCAACAAATACCTGGATTACATGGACGCTCAGTTGACTGAACTTCTGTCGAATTATGGTGACATTGCAGGCATTTGGTTCGACGGTATGTGGGATAAGAAAGATGCAGACTGGCGCATTCAAAAAACTTATGATCTCATTCATAAACTACAACCGGCTGCGCTGGTAGGAAGCAATCACCATCGTGCTCCTTATCCTGGAGAGGATTTTCAGATGTTTGAAAAGGATCTGCCGGGTCACAATACAACAGGGTTCTCAAAGGAACAAGTGGTGGGCGCACTGCCAAAAGAAACCTGTGAAACAATTAATAATTCCTGGGGATTTAGCCTTAAGGATGACCAGCATAAAGGCAAGAAAGTGCTCATACAATATCTGGTAAAGGCGGCGGGCTATGGGGCTAACTTTTTGCTGAACGTAGGCCCTATGCCCAACGGTAAAATTCAGCCTGAGCACATCGCCTCGCTGAAGGATATGGGTGAGTGGCTAAAGGAATTTGGCGGAACTATTTATGGAACCCGGGGGGGACCCCTTACCGCGCGAGACTGGGGCGTGACCACACAAAAAGGAAATACAGTTTACGTACATGTACTGAACTGGTTTGATGAGTCGTTGACTATCCCCTCGTGGGGGAAAAAAATAAAGTCCGCCAAGTTTTACAAAGATAAAACACCGGTGAAGTTTTTGGAAAATGAATACGGTATAACGATCAGCATTCCTAAATTGAAGATAGATGAGGTGGACACCGTTCTGGAACTAGAGATGAAGTAGTGATCTTAACAACCTGGCACTGGCGCAAGTCTTCGCAATGCGCGTGGTGATGGTTCGCACAACCTGAAGCGCGAGACTTGTGCCTCACGCCAATCGAGCGGAATTCCCTCAGGCCTTGGCTGAGTTGTTATGGCCCTGCAGGCCAAGCGGGTGTAGCGTCCTAAAAAAATAATCAAAAGACCACCGATACAAGAAAATTAAGAGCCTTTACTTTTACCCTAATGACACTTTCAGAATTTAAGGAATCGCTTCAACAAACAAAGCCTTCCGACAAACTCCCTCCGCTATTGAGAGCGCTTTGGTATGATGCTAAGGGTGACTGGCATGCTGCGCACGACGTCGCCCAGGATGTAAATACAAAGGACGGTTGCTGGATACATGCCTACCTGCACCGGAAGGAAGGCGACAATGGGAACGCTGCATACTGGTATCACCGCGCAAATCAGCCCGTGTGCCCCAAATCGCTGCTGGAAGAATGGGAAGCCATTACCCTAGCGCTGTTAATTTAATGGTCCGTTTCATGCGGACGAGTTTTTACGGTTTGCGCTTTCCATTGCTCAATCTCCCGCCGACGTTCTTCCAGTTCTTCTTCACTTGGGCCATTCTGAATCAGCGACTTTAGGTCAGGCTGTCCTGCATCAATCCATGCAGTGAACCATAAACTTCCGGTCATCCTGATCGCGGCGCGCATCCTTCGTTCTACCATACCGTCCATCAGTTGAAAATATGCTTTTGAATACACCGCGGAGTATACTTTCACAGTCTGCCTGCCTTTAGTCTCGAACGCATATTTTTTTTCGCCCATCTTCTCAGCAAGTTTCTTCTCCTCCCGTAATACCGAATCGACGGCGTTATGAGAATCAAAGACAGCCTTCCATGCTGCTTCCTGGGGATCTGTCAAATACATAGCTTTTCCAACGAGGAAGTTGAATTCATCGGAGTATAACTCCGGAAGACGCGATTCCCAAAACCCGTGTATTCCCTCCTGCCCAGACAACTGCCCATTATAGTTTTCGGTTGTGTGTAGCGGTACATGGGCATCGCCCACATAGTGACCCAACTCTGCAGAGATTTTCAGGATCCTCCCTCTATCGCGTAGGAGGAAAGCCTCTCGCAATGAATGATACATTCTGTTTATATGCCATGGAACGATACCATAAGCCTTCAGGGTGTCTTCTGAGTATTTAAGCCGGGCATCGGCCCAGGCGTGAGGCATCGCAAGGGCGCTGTCGCCATAATGGTCAATGTCAATATAATGTCTCGGAGCCTCGTCCGGCATTGAGTATCTGCGACGATCCGGATTTACGGCGGCTTCGCGGATATAGTCAATATTAGCCTTGTAAAATCCTATCATGTCAGGAGGAAGAATGAATACCGCGAGCCTGTTGATACGCTGATGCGCAAAGAAGCCCCAGGCCAATACCTGAAAAAGAACAAAAAATGCGGTTGTGCAGAGTGACATGGTGCGCGAGGCAAATGACAGGTGAAAAATACGGTAGTGAAGCCACGTAACAATCATTTAGCCCATCGGAAATCCTTAAATTCAAGTCCGATCGGGCCTGCGATAACCTTTCGCACCAATCCAAAAATCGGACAGGTCTTTTGTAAATAAGCCAAATCCCTTTACCTTTGCACTCCTTATTTTGAAAAACATATGGCAAATCATAAATCAGCCGAGAAGAGAATTCGCGCAAATGAAGTGAAACGGGTAAGAAACCGTTATCAGCACAAGACCACGCGTACCCAAATCAAGAAACTGAGGTCATTAACGGTTAAGACCGAAGCGGAAACACTTTTGAAGGAGGTATCTTCCATGATTGACAAACTGGCCAAGAAGAATATCATTCATTGGAAAAAGGCTGCAAATCAGAAGTCTAAACTCACCAAATTTGTGAGCAAGATCGCTTAGACCCGGCCCGCCGCGCCTCGTGAAGGCGGGTAATTATTCCTATCAAGATTTTACTAGACCCCGCATTTTGTGGGGTTTTCTTTTTTGTATCCTGCTCTGAAAGCTTCCGGCACAGCACATCGATGCCGTATTTTTGGACCCGCGTTAACCGTTGAAAGTATGGGTGCCACCGCATTTACACACATCAAAAATTGGTCTCCTGAGGATAAGCCTCGCGAGAAGCTTAAGTTAAAGGGTAAATCTGCGTTGTCTGACGCTGAGCTGATTTCGCTGTTGCTGGGAACCGGAACCAAATCCGCGAGCACTATTGAGCTGGGCAAGCGCGTTTTGCACCACGCAAATAATAGCCTTCATCAACTTGGGCGGATGACTGTAAATGACCTTCTCAAGGTTAATGGTATTGGCGAAGCCAAAGCGATGACCATTGTAGCCGCGTTGGAAGTTGGACGCAGGCGCAAAGAATATGACCCGGAAGAAAAGCCAAGAATCAACCGATCTATTGACGCCTATGAAATACTGAAGTCCAATCTGATGGACATTCCCCACGAAGAGTTCTGGATCATCCTGCTGAATCGTGCGAACCGCGTGTTGAAAAAATATCAGGTTAGTCAGGGCGGTGTGGCTGGCACAGTAGCAGATCCGAAGATTATCTTCAAAACAGCTCTTGAAGAGCTGGCATCGGGAATAATTCTGGCTCACAACCATCCTTCCGGAAACCTAAACGCCAGCCAGGCCGATATTGATCTCACCAAAAAAATCATCGCCGGAGCGAAGTTGCTCGAGATGCAGGTACTCGATCACATCATCCTCGCCGGCCAGAAATATTTTAGCTTTGCAGATGAAGGAATGATATGACTTGCATGTTGAAGTAAGTCGTTATATGTTGCAGTAGATGAAAATAAAGCATCCTGTTTTAATTGGACTGATCGTCATTATTGTACCCATTTTGGTCGGACAGGTAATGTCTACCAAGAGACCCACTCCTCCGAAACCTCTGGCAATAAAGCAGGATTTTGATCCGAGACCTGCCAATCCCCATCTCGAAAAACTTATGAAAGAGTTCGAGCTTGAGGTCAATACGATGGCAACAGAAGCCAGAACACCCGGTGCCGCCATCGCCGTTGTATATGACTCGACAATCGTTTATCTCCGGGGTTTCGGCGTGAAACAGAATGGCAATACAGAACCAGTAGATGTTAACACTGTTTTCAGAATAGCATCTGTCTCTAAATGCTTTGCAGCGTTCCTTACAGGCATCGTCGTTGAAGACACGTTATTGCATTGGGACGATTCCGTACTTCGATACCTCCCCTTTTTCAAACTTAATTCTGAGGAGGAAACACAGAAGCTTACAATTCGCAATGTTCTTTCGCATACTACAGGCCTGCCTTACCATGCGTATACGAACATGGTTGAAGAGGGTACGCCACTGGACTCTATGCTTTCGTGGCTGAAAAATATCAAGATGGCCGGGAAAGTGGGGCAATCTTACAGCTATCAAAATGTGGCCTATAGTCTGATAGGCAATGTCATTCAAACGCGCACCGGGAAGTCATTCGAAGAAGAGATGCGCCAAAGGGTTTTCAGGCCGTTGGGAATGAAGACTGCTTCCATCGATTATGCAAGCATTGTCAAAAACAATAATGTTGCTCAGCCTCATCACCTGAGAAGAGGAAAATGGGTTTCAGGCAAAATCACCAATACATACTATAACGTGGCGCCGGCAGGTGGGGTTAATGCCAGTATTTCGGACATGGCTAAATGGATGATAGCCTTGCTGGGCCACCGGCCGGACGTGATCTCAAAACAAACATTGCAAACTTTATTTACGCCAGTAATCAAAGCGCCCTCCAAAAATAGGAATTATGGCCGTATGCACCGCCTGAGCAATTCCTATTACGGGCTGGGCTGGCGTGTATTGCATTATCCATCCGACACATTGATCTACCACGGAGGCTTTATAAATGGTTATAGGAGTGAAGTGGCGGTGAATCCCAAGCAAAAAATTGCCGTATGCATTCTTGCCAATGCCCCGGGTCCCCTGGCGGACAACAGCATCCCGCTATTCTTCAATTTATTTCAAGGCAGCCGGGATAGCATCGTTCGGTGGGAAAAGGAACACCAGCTCCTCTATGCCCGACATTCGATATTGCCGTAATCTCCGAAATTCATAACCTGTCGTGAAAACAAGATCCATCGTTATCTTACTGGCAGTAGCCGTAGCGTTGGTTACGCTATTCTATTCGTTTACAGGCAGCCTGGATCAATCCGCCTATGCCGCCCAGATCAATGAGGAACGTGAGGACAAAGATCGTTTCATGCGCACATCCAAAGAGTCGCCGTTTTCGGATAGCATCCAAAACTACACGGGCCTGAAATATTTTCCACCGGACATAAAATACAAGATCACCGCGTCGATAAGCTTGATTAAGGACAAAAAGCCAGTAGTACTGGGAACCAACGACGGGAAGGAGCAACGTTATCTTGAGTATGCCTATGCCGAATTCGATCTTGAGGGTTACAACAACAGATTGCTGATACTCGAGACTATAGAAGAGGGCGGATATGCCGGCAAATTATTTCTTGCTTTTGGCGACGAGACCAGCGCCGTTGATACGTACGGCGCTGGCAGATACCTGGATGTATCCAGGGTTACAGGCAGCAGTGCTATTACGCTGGATTTTAACCTCGCTTACAACCCTTACTGCGCCTATGCCGGTAAATATTCCTGCCCCTTTCCGCCTGCTGAAAACCTCCTTAAGGTGTCCATAAACGCTGGCGAAAAGGCTTATCACCAATAATTGATTTCTTTGTATAAATCCGCGTTCCCGCGACTTTTTTAGTACCTGCACAAAAGTTGAAAGCCAGGTCCTGCCGTTTGCATTTGCTCGTGGAGTGCATGGCAGGAAGGATAAAGCGCTTATTGCTTGTAGCGCGCTTTTGCGGCTTGTCGCCTTTTCACTATTATTGCCCACTTATTTTCAACGCCAACACAATTAAAGTACGGCTGTTAGCGAACCATGACGATTTCATATAATTGGCTGCAGCAATACATCGATATCTCCGAATCTGCGGAGGAAATCGGCCATTTACTAACCTCCACGGGACTGGAGGTCGAACGAATAGAAATACACGAGTCGATCCCTGGCGGATTAAAAGGACTTGTGGTAGGCCAGGTTGTTACTTGCACCAAACACCCTGATGCCGATAAACTGTTAATTACAACGGTAGACGTGGGCCATGGTACGACTTTACAGATTGTATGTGGCGCACCAAATGTTGCTGCTGGACAGAAGGTCATCGTAGCCCTCCCGGGTACCACACTATACCCTCATGGTGGAAGTCCGTTTACCATTAAATCCGCAAAGATTCGCGGGGAAAAGTCCGAGGGCATGATCTGTGCGGAAGATGAGATTGGGCTGGGGCCCAGTCATGCCGGTATCATTGTGCTCGATACTGACGCTCCCAATGGCACGAGTGCTTCCTCTTATTACAACGTTCATTCTGATCACATATTTGAAATCGGACTAACGCCAAACCGTGCGGACGCAGCATCGCATATTGGCGTTGCAAGGGATATCAGCGCCGTGAAAAACATAGAATTAAAGTGGCCGTCCGTTGACCAGTTTCATGTCGATAATCACGATCTGACAATACCGGTGGAAGTGCAGAATTCCGTCGCCTGCCCCCGATATTCAAGCTTAACCATCACGAATGTAAAAGTGACTGGTTCTCCTGAATGGTTAAAGCAGCGGCTCTCGTCGATCGGCCTCACACCCGTTAACAACATTGTTGATATCACCAATTTCATTTGTCATGAATTAGGGCAACCCCTTCATGCATTTGATGCAGACAAGATCACCGGAGGAAAAGTCATTGTGAAAACCCTTTCAGCGGGGACAAGGTTTGTTACACTCGATAATAAAGAGCGGACCTTGCAAGCAGAAGATTTGATGATCTGCGATGCATTGGAGACTGGCATGTGCATAGCCGGCGTGTTTGGGGGCCTGAAGTCTGGCATTATGCCAGACACCAGAAATATATTTCTAGAAAGTGCCTGTTTTTCTCCAGATTATATCCGTAAAACATCGATCAACCATCAGCTTAAGACAGATGCTTCATTCCGATTCGAACGCGGTGTTGATCCAAACAATACAGTGTATGCGTTGCAGCGCGCGGCACTCCTGATTAAGGAAATTGCCGGCGGGATGATCTCATCTGAGATAATTGACAATTACCCGGAGAGGATTGAGAACAGGCAGATTGAAGTCCGAGATAAAAATGTAAACCGCCTTATCGGCAAGGTTATCAGCAGGGAAGAGGCGCAGCGCTTGCTCAAGCTATTGGATATAGAGGTTGTTCAATCTCAGGATGATCGATATACCGTCTCGGTACCGCCCTATCGTGTAGATGTGGTGCAGGAGGCAGACGTCATTGAAGAGATTCTTCGCATCTATGGTTTTAACAACATAGCGCTATCTGACGTCGCGCGTACTGATTACCTGGCGGAATTTCCGAAGCAAGACATGAATAAGTATCAGCGCGCTATTGGAGAAATGCTGATCGCACGTGGATTTTTCGAAATATGGACAAACTCTCTTACAAGCAAATCGTATCAGGCAAAACATAATTTGTCTTTTGACGGCGAACCAGTCGAGATATTGAATAAGTTGAGTGAAGAGCAAGGGGTTATGCGTCAGACGATGTTATTTACCGGTCTTGAAGTCTGCGCTTATAATATCAACAGGAGGCAACGCGATCTGAAGCTATTTGAATTTGGAAAGATTTACTTTCGAAGCAAAGGCACTTATCAAGAGCAGAGCAGGCTTGCTTTGTACATGACCGGGAATCGGGAAACGGAGAACTGGCAAAATAAAACGCAGCAGACAAGTTATTACGATACCGCACAACATTTGCAACACATTTTTTTTAAGTCCGGAATTGGAGCGGTTCAACAAGAACACATAGAAGATCAATTGCTGGATTATGGTATGAAATTTTCAAATGGCAGCGGGCTGATAGGGAAGGCTGGAAAAGTAAAAGCTGCCATACTGAAAGATTTTGGCATCAAGCAGGAATTATTTTATGCCGAGCTAAGCTCATCCTTGCTTTTCCAAAATGCAAACCCTAAGTTAGTAATTCAGGAGATTGCTAAATTTCCGGAGGTCAGAAGAGATCTTTCTCTGGTATTGGACAAACAGGTAACTTATGGTGAGATCAAAAATCTTATTCTAAGCACGGAAGGGAAGATAATAAAAAGTATTATTGCATTCGACGTGTATGAAGGTGGAAACATACCTTCAGGAAAAAAGGCGTATGCGCTCGGTTTTACACTTTTGAATGAAAGCAAGACATTGACTGATCATGAGATCGATAAAACGATGGAGAAACTGATCAATGCGTTCGAACAACAACTCGGTGCAGTTATAAGAAAATAAATGATTTTAAACCGCTTAGGCTAATACCCACTAGCAGACTTTCGCATGGATCAGGAACTCTTAAAGACCAATCTGCATGGATTGGAACGCAAAATTTTAGTACTCGTCAATGAGCATAAGAACGTTAAGGAAGAGGTTAGGAGCTTGAAAAAGGAAAACCACGAGCTCAAAGAAGCCGTCAAGGTAAGGGATGAGCAGATCTCTGGTTTTCATAATCAATTGAAAATCACTAAAATTGTGGATAGTTTAAGCCCGGAAGACGGAAGTGTTTCGGAGTTGAAGAAGAAAGTGGACGACTACATTCGTGAGATAGACAAATGCATTGCCCACGTAAGTAGATAAAGCAACCTGTACGAATATTTCATGGAGGACCTCTCTATAAAGATCAAGATAGCAGACCGCGAATACCCTATGAAGGTCAAGCTCGCGGATGAAGAGCGGGTAAGGATCGCCGGGAAACTCATCAATGAAAAGATCAAATCTTACAGGGAGCAATTTGGAATTGACGATAAGCAGGATTTACTGGCTATGGTAGCATTCGACTGCCTCATCGATAAGATGACTGCGGAAGACACCTATCAGGCAATCGATCAAACGGTGTTTGAAAAACTGAGCCAGATCAATCACCTCGTCTCCCAATCTATCCTCTAAAGGCTTCACTCTGTTATCTTCTTGAGCCAAAGCGGCAATGCCGGGTTATTTTCATATAACCTTTTTTTATGCAAACGACCGTCATCGTCATTGTGGTCAGCGTGATCGCTACGATCCTGCTGAGCTTCCTGATCGGTTCCATCCTCTATAAGCGAAAATTTCAAAAAAACGAAGAAGACGCCGGGGCAAAAGCCAAACTAATCATCAAAGAAGCTGAGATCGCCGCCGAGAATCTTAAAAAAGACAAAATTCTCGAAGCCAAAGAAAAATTCCTCAAAATGAAAACAGAATTTGAGGAAGAAGCCAGCAAAAAGAAAAATCTGATCATCAACAACGAGCTGAAAATTAAACAGCGCGAACAAACACTAAACAAGGAAATCGAGAACCTCAAACGTAAAGAGGGCGAGGTCGACGATATACGGACAGACCTCGCCGTCCAATTGGAACATATAAAGAAAAGAAAAGAAGAACTGGATAAGTTCAACCAGCAGAAAATTCAGGTTCTGGAAAACATTTCAAAACTTACCGCGGATGAGGCCCGTGAACAGCTTATTGCTTCTTTAAAAGATGAAGCACAAACCAAGGCGTCCAGCTATGTCAAAGATATAATGGAGCAGGCGAAGCTTACGGCGACC
>JANNPM010000254.1:0-9552 GCA_031400145.1 Chryseolinea sp.
CAACCCGAAGACCGGCCCGCTGCATATTGATGGATGGACGCCAGGGTAGTCGCGTTTCGACGCCCGAACGCCGGAGGAACGCTCCATTTCCCAAGGTGGCATAGTACAGGTCACCGGTGACAGGAACGGCGACAACTCCAAGCACCGGAGCATTACGGCAGATGAGCGCGATGTTCACTGTGAACTCGTCATTCCGCTTTATAAATTCCTTTGTGCCGTCGAGCGGATCTACCATCCAGAAGTATTCCCACTCCCTGCGCTCGGCATAGGGTATGTCCCTGCCTTCCTCTGACAATACGGGCAATCTGCTTTCAGATAAAATTTTGCAGATTATCGCATGAGCGTTTTTATCTGCGCGTGTAAGGGGGGAGTTGTCTGCCTTCGCTTCCGAGTCGAAGTCACCGGAGTTATATACCTCAAGGATTGCTACGGCGGCCTTTTCGGCGGCCTCAATGGCAAGAGAGAGAAGGGATTGAATATCTACGACCATATTTATCAGACGATCATGCCGGCGGCGACGGTTTCGTTGGTTGCTTCATCTACGAGGATAACACTGCCCGTGATCCTGTTCTTGCGATAGCTGTCAATGCTTAACGGTTGGGCTGTGCGTATCTTCACACGGGCGATCTCGTTCATGGCCAGCTGATCAACATTCTCTACGCGTTGCAAAGTGTTGATGTCAAGCTTATACTGGATTTCCTTGAGTGCGCCGCGCACATCTTTCGTGGTATGGCGCACATGAAACTTTGAATTGACGTGCAGGGCACGCTGATTCATCCAGCACAGCATGAGGTCTATGTCTTGTACCACCTGCGGATGATTATTGGGCTTGGCAATAATATCACCGCGGCTGATGTCTATGTCATCTTCCAGTGTCATTGTCACAGACATCGGTGCAAAGGCTTCCGCAACATCCTCGTCTCCGAGGGTCAGCGTTTTGATACGCGAAGTAAACCCGGAGGGAAGCACAAGTACCTCATCGCCTTCGCGGAAGATGCCGCCGGCAATGCGGCCCGCATAACCTCTGAAGTCATGATGCTCCTTTGACTGCGGTCTGATAACATACTGAACAGGAAAGCGGCTGTCGATGTGGTTGTAATCACTTTCGATATGCACCGTCTCCAGCATGTGCAGCAGCGTTGCTCCCTGGTACCACGTCATCTTTTCTGAGCGGTGGACGACGTTGTCACCTGCAAGCGCGCTGATCGGAACGAACTGAATATCTGATACCTCCAGCTTGGAGGAGAATGCCTTGTAGTCTTCCACGATCTTTTCATAGACGTTCTCTGCGTAATTCATCAGGTCCATCTTGTTCACACAGACGATCACATGCGGAATTTTCAACAGCGACGCGATGAAGGAATGGCGATACGTTTGTTCCACCAATCCCTTGCGGGCATCGATGAGGATCAATGCCAGATTTGCCGTTGAAGCGCCAGTCACCATGTTACGTGTATACTGAATATGACCGGGGGTATCTGCGATGATAAACTTGCGCTTTGGTGTCGCGAAGTAACGGTATGCTACGTCAATGGTGATTCCCTGCTCCCGTTCAGACTTGAGCCCGTCGGTAAGCATGGAAAGATCTACATAGTCATAGCCTTTTTTTGCGCTGGAAGCTTCAACTGCTTCGAGCTGGTCTTCAAATATTGACTTACTATCGAATAAAAGCCGCCCAATGAGGGTGCTCTTGCCGTCGTCCACACTTCCGGCTGTTGTAAATCTGAGTAGTTGGTTGTTCATTCTTTAAGCTTTATGCTTCAAGCTGTTGGTAAGTGCTTTTTCTTTTTTATGCTATATCGTCGCGTCCCACGTCATTGTAAGCTCTCGAATGTTCCGCAGTCTCAAAAATACCCGCTCTTCTTCCTATCCTCCATCGCAGTATCAGATCGCTTATCATCTGCCCTTGTTCCTCTCTCCGTCTTGCGGGATGCCGCCACTTCTTCAATTATCTTTTCAATCGTATCAGCGGTGGACTCAACTGCGCCGGTAATGGGCATATCTCCACAAGTTCTGAAACGCACCGTCATCAGCTTCGGTATTTCATTTTCCTTTAGCTTCAACCAAGGTGAAGTCGACAATATCGATCCGTCGCGCGTGATTACTTCGCGCTGGTGCGAGTAATAGAGCCTGGGGATCGGTATGTTCTCTGCATGAATGTATTGCCATACGTCCATCTCTGTCCAGTTGGAGATTGGGAATACGCGGAAGTGCTCACCCACATGCTTTCGGCTATTGAAGAGGTTCCACAATTCGGGACGCTGGTTCTTTGGGTCCCACTGGCCGAATTCATCGCGGTGTGAAAAAAATCTTTCTTTCGCCCGTGCTTTTTCTTCGTCACGTCGTGCGCCACCCATCGCGGCATCATACCTATTTTTTTCGATTGTGTCCAGTAGCGTCACCGTTTGAAGCGCATTCCGGCTTGCGTTGAAGCCTGTCTCCTCGCGCGCTTTGCCGCTGTCGATGCTCTCTTGCACAGAGCCGACGACCAGCTTTACGTCTAACTCTTTTACAAGCCAGTCCCGGTACTCCATCGTTTCGGGAAAATTATGACCTGTGTCTATGTGAACAAGTGGAAAAGGTATACGTGCCGGTGCAAAGGCTTTCAGTGAGAGGTAAGCCAGCACGATGGAATCCTTCCCACCGGAAAACAACAACGCTGGCCGCTCAAACTGTGCTACAACTTCGCGGATCACGAAGATGGCCTCGGATTCAAGTTCTTTGAGATGGCTGAGGTAGTATTGGGACATATGTTTAGAAGCTGCAGGCTGCAAGCGTCAAGCTGCGGGCCTGGGTGTAATTGGGTGAAAGTTTCGAGCGCTGAATGCTGCAGAGTCCCGGAGACCGGAGACTCTGCCGGGATGCGGTGCGACACGCTACAAGCCTATTTTCTCCACAGTATCCCCCTCCCCCGCGACTCTCCGTGGATGCTAAGTTCTTATTGACTATGCTATTGCTTTCCCCGCAGAGTCTCCCGTTCCGGGGACTCTGCGGTGGCGCAGCGCGCCGTTTCTCCGAACGGTCTCCCCCCGCGAGAACTCTGCGGGGATGCACCTGCAGCCCTGTGTCTGGTAAATTGAATACTTGACGTGGTATGACCATGTTATTTTATTCTTGGTTCGACAATTTCCAGCAATTTTGCGACTGATTCGTCAAGGTTCGTAGTGACAGTGTTAATGATAAGGTCCGGGGCGATGGGCATTTCGTAGGGCGAATCGATACCTGTGAAATTCTTAACCTCGCCCGCGCGGGCTTTCTTATATAGCCCTTTGACGTCACGTTGCTCACAAACTTCGATGGGTGTATCCACAAATATTTCTATATAGTTTTCGGCGCCGGCAATTTTTTTTATCTGTTCCCGGTCTGCCTTGAATGGCGATATGAAGGCAGACAACACAATCAATCCCGCATCTAGCATTAACTTGCCTACTTCGCCGATGCGCCTTATATTTTCGACACGTCCCTCATCAGTAAAAGTCAGATCTTTATTTAGTCCCGTGCGAACGTTGTCACCGTCCAGCAGATAGGTCTTGTATCCCTGCTCGTGCAATCTTGCCTCAAGCAATACCGCGAGCGTTGACTTTCCAGAACCCGATAAACCTGTAAACCAAACCAACTGCGCACGCTGATTCATCAACCGCGCACGCTGCTCCTTGCTGACCTTGGTCTTTATCGGATAAATATGGTCCATTCAAACAAGCTTGTAAAAAAATGAAATAAAACCGATGCAAACTACGATATAAATAATCGTCAGAATTGTACCTACGCGGAGAAAATCCCTGAAGGTGTAACCGCCTGGGCCGTACACCATTAAATTCGTCTGGTAGCCAATGGGCGTCATGAAGTCACCAGACGCGGCAAAGGCAATTGCTGTGAAAAAGGGTGTATAAGAAAGATGGAGTTGTTCAGCAATAGACATAGCGATGGGAAACACAATGGAGACAGCCGCCGCGTTTGTAATGAGGGAAGTCAGCATAACGGTAACGATAAACAACGCTGCCAAAACCCCGATGGGTCCTAGAAATTTTGCAGAGGCAATAAGCCATCCGGCCAGCAGCGATGCTGTTCCGGACTTTTCCAGTGCCACGCCTATCGCCAAAGAGCAAACCAGCACAAGCAAGAGGCTGAGGTCGAGCTCGTGTCTAATCTCTGTAATCGAAAGAATACCGACGAGCACCAGTACCAACAGAATTCCGAGGCAAACGTTGAATAGCGGCAGGACATCAACCACGCCCAGGATAAGCGCGACGAACGCAGCCAAGCCCACCCACTTGAGCCAGTTTGCACGGGGGGTGGCAATCTTTCTAGGAACCGTAATAAAAAAGAGATCGCGGTCATAGGCGCCCGTATCGTGCTCCTCACTTGTGAGGAGCAGCAAAAAATCACCGCCGGCAAGCGTCATCTCACCAACTTTCCCAGGCAGACGCTTACCGTTGCGGTGAATCGCAATGATAGAGGCCTTAAAGATCGCGCGGAAATCCGAATCTTTGATACGCGCACCGATCAGATCAGAATTGGCCGGGATCACAGCTTCGACAAAGTGAAACTGGTCTTCGACTTCAATATTCCCAGGCTTCGGAATGCGCAGTCCGTTATCATCTCTGATAAGATTGTAAATGGACGCAGTATTGCCCGAGAAAAAAAGTAAGTCACCAGGGACCAGTACTTCTTCCGGCGAAACGGGAGAGATGATCTTTTCATCGCGTATTATTTCGACGAGAAAAACGTCCTGAAGCTTGCGCAAGCCAGCTGCTTTGACGGTCTTTCCTACTAACTTGGAGCCGGGAATAAGCACTGTTTCCACAATGTATTCCTTCAGATTTTCACGAAGATTCTCAATCTTGTTTGGGTTGGACGGAAGAACGTGATACCCGAAAAAATAAAGATATATCCAACCGATTACTGCGACAATTATGCCCAGGTAGAAAAAATCCTCGAATCCCAGCAACGGGAGCTTGTAAGAGTCAATTAGTCCGTTGAGCACGAGATTCGTAGATGTACCAATGACTGTAATCATGCCCCCCAGGATCGTGGCAAACGAAAGTGGTATAAGGAATTTTGACGCCGGGTTTCCAGTTTTCTGCGCCCAATCCCTTACGTAAGGAATCATGAAAGCAACGATAGGCGTATTATTAAGAAAGGCAGAAATGGTAGAGACGGTTACCATCATCCGCAGCAGAAATGCTTTGGGTTTAAGCCGCGTATTGAACAGTCCGTCAAATATTGACGGTCCATACAGAAGGCGAATGCCGGCGGTGACGAGCACAAGAAGAAAAATGATAATGATTTGTTGATTGGACAGGCCCTTTAGTAATTCCGCCGGGGTAATTATCCCGGGCAACAACAAGGCAACAGTGCAGATAAAAAAGGTAAAGGCCGGATTGAACGTTTCGCGATACAGCGCAAAAACTAAGAACAGTACGGTACCCAGTGTGTATACTTGTGTAAAGGTTAACTCCAATTTGGTCGATAGGTGTTGGGCAAAGGTATGGGAAGTTGCGGCTGAGACAAGCCTTTCATGTCAAGCCACTTTTGCCTTTCCTTTACCTCTTTGTGTCTCTAGCGTTAACTTTGGCTATTTGCTCACCACGCGCTCTAACTTCCAAAACGAATGAATCATCGTCACAAACTCCTCCATCTCGCCTAACGGAATCATATTCGGGCCATCACTCAGCGCCTTTTCCGGCTTCGGATGTGACTCAATAAAGAACCCGTCCACCCCCGCCCCGGCCGCTGCCCGGGCCAAGTGAGGCGCAAACTCGCGCTGCCCACCAGAAGATCCACCCTTGGCCCCAGGCTGTTGAACGGAATGCGTAACATCAAATATCACTGGTGTAAACTGACGCATGATCGGCAGTGACCGCATGTCTACGACCAGGGTATGATATCCAAAGCTTGCTCCGCGTTCAGTCAGGAACACCTTGTCATTACCCTGTCCCTTCACCTTGTCAACCGCGTACTTCATATCCTCCGGTGCCATGAACTGCCCCTTTTTTACCTTTACAGCCTTTCCCGTCTTAGCCGCCGCCACGAGCAGGTCCGTCTGACGACAAAGGAACGCCGGTATCTGTATCACATCCACCACCGTCGCGACCTCCGCACATTGGTAGGACTCGTGTACATCCGTCACGATCGGCAAGTTCAGGTCTCTTTTCACCCGTGCAAGGATCTCCAGTCCGCCCTCCATGCTCGGCCCTCTGTAGGAAGCTGACGAAGTCCGGTTCGCCTTATCAAACGACGATTTAAAGACGTAATCAATTCCCAGCTTCTGGCAAATAGCCTTGACCTGTGTCCCTGTCTCCATACAAATATCATAGCTCTCCGTTGCACAAGGCCCGGAAAACAATACCATCCGATCACCACCCAGTGTTATCTTATCCGTCAGCTGTACTGTCTCTTTAAATTTTTCCATATGTCGCGAATTTCGGCGCTCAATTCATAACTCCTGACTTCAGCTCTTACGGCTCTCCCGCTGCCCGATTCAATATCCCCTCCAACTCTCCCCGCGCCGCCAACACCAGGTCCGCCACTTCACGCAACACGCCCCGGCCGCCCTTCATCCGCGTAACGAGGTCAGCCGCTTCCTTTATGTAAGGAAAAGCGTCCATCGGACAAGCACTCAACCCACATATCCGGAAAATAGGAAGATCATTAATATCGTCCCCGATAAAGGCAACTTCCTTTGACTTTAGCGAATAGTGCTTTACAAGTTTCTGAAACACCGATTCTTTGTCAACAATCCCTTGATGGCAGAAGTCAACCTTCAACTCGGAACATCGTTTGGAGGTCGCCCGTGACTCACGGCCAGAGATAGCGCCCGTGATGATCCCCGATTTTTTGAGGTGGCTGATGATCAACCCATCCTTAACATTGAAGTTCTTAATTTCTTTGCCCTCATCGTCGTAGATGATCATACCATCCGTCAGAACACCGTCCACATCAAAAAATATCGCGTTGATGTTAGACGCTTTTCTGACCTGGTCCTTGCTGTAGTTAGATAATATGGATTTCAAAGCGTCTGGCAAACAGGCCGAAAATTAGGAAAAGGTTTCTACTTTATTCGAATCGCATCTTAATGATTTGATTTTTACAACATTACGTTGTTCATTTAACGTCATTATCCAGAGGGCCAAGTCAAGGACCGAAAGCATTTTATGCGAATCATCAAGTTCCTCGTCTCACTTGTCATTACGATCGTGCTCATCTACGTGTTAGATAACCGTTTGGTGATAAAGGGAAATCCTGTTCCGCCGATGGCAAAATTTCTTGATCCATTCAGCGGTTTCTGGCGAAGCATGGACACCGGACGTGGCAAGCCGCCGGAGGGCATAACCTTCCCGGCAATTCAGAAAAACATCACCGTAGTATATGACAGCCTGGCGATCCCCCACATCTTCGCCTTGAATGACATGGACCTGTACTTTGCCCAGGGCTATATCACTGCCCGGCAAAGGTTATGGCAAATGGAATTCCTCACCCATGCAGCGGCAGGAAGGGTTTCAGAGATCGTCGGCGCTGGCCGCAATAATGAGATCCTCGACTACGACCGCGGACAACGCAGATTAGGCATGGTCTACGCGGCTCAACGCGGTCTTGAGGCACTAGCCACTGATCAGAACGCCATGATCATGGTGGAAAAGTATACGGAAGGGATCAATGCCTATATCCGCACGCTTTCATACAAGAATTATCCATTTGAATACAAGTTGCTGAACTACAAGCCCGAACCTTGGACGTCCCTGAAATGCGTGTTGTTGCTCAAAAGCATGGCGCAATCGCTGAGCATGGGTGACAAGGATATGGAGATGACTAATGCGCTTTCACTTTTCGGACCCGAGATGTTGGACGTGCTCTACCCCGACCGTGAAGACGTGGGCGATCCAGTAGTGAGTAATCCGGGTAACTGGAAGACCAGCGTTCAGCTACCCGACAGCATACCTGCCGCGTTGCCTGACACGCTCATCACCATTAATAAACTGCCGGGACGCAATCCTTATACTGGAAGTAATAACTGGGCGCTGGCTGGGAACAAGACGGCCACAGGTTCACCGATACTGAGCGGAGATCCACACCTTGACTTAAACCTTCCTTCTCTGTGGTACGTTGTGCAGCTTCAGGCTCCCGGTATAAATGCTCTTGGTGCTTCACTACCCGGACTTCCAGGCATCATCATGGGCTGTACGGACTCAATGGCCTGGAGCGAGACCAATGCACAGCGCGATGTTGTCGATTGGTACCGCATTACCTTTCAGGATAGCACACGAAACAAATACCTGTTGGATGGCGACTGGGTTGACACAAGGAAGGTTGTGGAAAAGTTTGATGTACGCGGCGCGCCGGTGGTTTACGACACGATTGTATATACGAACTGGGGACCAGTGCCATATGACAAGTATTACCGTTCCGGCGACGATAAAAAACAGTATGCCTTCCGTTGGATGGGGCACGAGCCAACGTCGGATATACTCGCAATCTACAAGCTCAACCGCGCGACCAATTATAAATCATTTACGGACGCGATCAGCTATGTCGCTTGTCCCGCGCAGAACATTCTTTATGCTGATGTGCAGGGTAATATTGCTATGCATGTGCAGGGGAAGTTTCCGCTGAGACGGCCGTTGGAAGGAAAGTTTGTACTGGATGGCAGCAAGCGCGCGGCCGGGTGGAATGCATTTATACCGAACACCGATTACATCATCTCGAAAAATCCACGGCGGGGTTTTGAGAGTTCGGCCAATCAATATCCGGTAGACCGAACATATCCATATTATATTACGGGCGACCGGTTTGAGGCCTACAGGAGTCGGAGGATCAACAACATTTTGAGGGAACTTAACAACGCCCGGCCTGAAGATATGATGAAGCTTCAGACGGACAATTACAATTTAAAGGCTGAGGAAGTTCTGCCGCTGCTGTTATCTGCGCTGGACCCTTCGACATTGACGGCGGTACAAAATAACGCGCGAAATGCTTTATCAAATTGGGATTACCATTACAACACGGAGTCTGAGGGAGCTTCTTACTTTGAATCCTGGTGGAACAATGTGATGGCACTCACGTGGGACGAAATGCAAAGTAATGACGTCGCACTGGACAGGCCCACGTCTTATACCACAATCAAATTGCTTCGTGAAGATCCGGATTTTGCCTTCTTTGATATACGGTCTACGCCGATGCGCGAGAAGTCGCGTGATATAATCCGGAGGGCGTTTAGCCAGTCCGTTAAAGATATTTCCGGGTGGAAAGAGAAGCACGCCAACCGTTCACCCGCCTGGGGTGATTACAAGGACAGCTTTATCCGGCACCTGCTGAGGATCGAGCCGTTGGGGATTCATGTGAAAGGCGGGGGCAATCACGACACCGTTAACGCCTTGACCCGGACACACGGCCCGTCGTGGCGCATGATTGTAAGCCTTGAGAAAACCGGTATAAAAATGTGGGGAGTTTATCCCGGTGGGCAATCCGGCAACCCCGGCAGCGCGTATTATAATAATATGACAGATGCATGGTTAAATGGAAAGTATTTTACCATGAAATTGATGAAAGTTCCTG
>JANNPM010000372.1:0-1710 GCA_031400145.1 Chryseolinea sp.
CAATAACTTTTTCGCGACGGATAGTGCGGGAGTCAAGCTCGCGGCAACGATCGTCCCGTCACAAGACGGCACCTTCGCCTGGCTGTTCTTCACGAATCCGATGCCGGGGGGCGAGACAATCACGGTGCATGTCGATGGCGCCAAAATGATCTGGCAATATCAACAGGAGTATGCGCTGCCAAAACATCCGCTGGAAGAAAAAGGATTTGTGAGCATTGGTTGTGAACCCTGCACACGTAAATTGGATCCCGAAATGCAGGAGCGAGAAGCACGATGGTTTGGCATGAACAAGGTCGAGTGTGGCCTGCACACCGATTTGATAAACAAATAGAGGATAATGAATGTCTTAGTTACTGGCGGGGCCGGCTATATTGGCACCGAGTTGATCACTTTGTTGATTTCCAATAGTGCAGTAGAAAAAGTAATCGTATATGACAACCTGAGCCGGATGAACTACAACCTGTTCCTCGGCCTGAAGCTGCAGCAAAATCAGAAGATAGCATTCGTAAAAGGCGAATTGCTAGATTCGCGATCACTACGCAAAGTCCTCAAAGGCGTCGATGTCGTGTTTCACCTGGCCGCAAAGGTAACCACGCCGTTTGCAAGCGCCGACTCTCACGCCTATGAGCAGGTCAATCATTGGGGAACGGCGGAATTGGTTTATGCCATCGAAGAAAGCAATGTCAGAAAGCTGATCTATACAAGTAGCTCCGGTGTCTATGGCTCTTCCGACACAGAGGTTGACGAGCAATCACCACCTAACCCTAAGACATTTTACGCTATATCTAAATTCAGGGGCGAAGAACATGTGCGGCGGCTCATTAGCAAGATGGAAACTTATATTTTACGCTGTGGAAATGTATATGGCTATAGCAAGAGTATGCGCTTTGATTCCGTCATCAACAAATTTGTGTTCGAAGCCAACTTCAACAAGATCGTAACCATCCAGGGAGATGGCAAGCAGTCACGGACTTTCATCCATATAGACCATGTGGCTATGGCGCTGAATAACCTTCTATTCAGCGGACTTCCAGGCGGAACGTATAATCTTGTTGAAAAGAGTATCAAGGTTTTTGATATCGTTGACGAATTAAAGCAACTTATTCCCAGCTTAGAGTTTATTTTTATTAATCAGCATCTTAAGCTTCATGAGCTCAACGTAAAGAAGAATACTGTTGTCAATGAGATGCTGGGCATAAAAAACACCAGGCCGCTGAAAGCTGAGCTAGGAGAATTTCTATCCAGATTTACCTTCTGAATTATATCACCTGACTTTTAGATAGCAAGGATGGAGAGTATTGCTACCATTATCGTACTGATGACGGTTGTCACGGCGCTTGCCGAGGTGACGGACAGGATCAAGGTACCTTACCCGATCCTGTTGGTGCTGGCAGGCATTGGCATTGGATTGGTTCCAGGACTCCCACAGATTGTCCTGCACCCGGATACCGTGTTCCTGATCTTCCTGCCACCGATTCTGTATGCGGCGGCGTGGAATACTTCGTGGGCGGACTTCAAGGAAGCAAGACGGCCGATAACGTTACTAGCCATTGGCTGTGTGATATTCACCACCTGCGCGGTGGCGTGGATTGCCCAACTCTTCATCCCCGGACTGAGCTGGCCGGAAGCCTTCGTGCTCGGCGCCATCATCTCACCACCCGATGCTGTTGCCGCCACCTCGGCTACGAAGGGACTGGGAATCCCCAAACG
>JANNPM010000409.1:0-2821 GCA_031400145.1 Chryseolinea sp.
GGTGGGGGAGCAGGGCTTGGTTTCGATCTGCGCTACCAGACGCTGCCCTTCGACTCACTCAACCTGAGTGAGGACGAGATCAAAGCGATCGTTACTTTCACAAAAACTATGACAGATGTCAATCTAGGGGAATACTGAGGTTAGGATGCTAGGATGCGCGGCGTATATTCGATTATCCTGCTTGAAATGGAGACTGTTCTTTCGTGGCTTTAAGAATTCTCACTTTTTCCATGAGCTCGATTTTTCCGGATACAGCTAACTGAAAGACCTTCTAAATTCCAATGGCGAGAGGTTTGTTTTTGTTTTGAAGAACTTGCTAAAGGATTGCGGATGTTCAAACCCCAGGTAATAGGCAACCTCGCTTACCGTCAGGCTCGTGGCGGATAACTTTTCCTTAGCTTTATCAATTAATTTGTTGTGTATATGTTGTTGCGCATTCTGACCCGTAAGAGAGCGCAGCATGTCACTTAAATAACTCGGTGAAACATTTAAATTTTCCGAAAGGTGCTGAACTGTTGGTAATCCTTGCCGCAGCGATTTTTCATCATTGAAATAATTATCCAGAATTTCTTCAAGCTTTTGAAGCAGGTTGCTATTTACCGTTTTCCTTGTAATGAACTGACGCTTGTAAAAGCGATTGCTGTAATTCAATAACAATTCAATTTGAGAGATCACCACATCCTGGCTAAAGTCATCTATTCTGCTCTTTAACTCATCTTCAATTATTCTAAAAATAGAAATGATTGTTTCCTTTTCTCTTTCCGACAGGTGCAATGCTTCATTAGCGGAATAAGAAAAAAAGCCATATTGTCTGATCTTTTTTGCCAGGGGATAACTCCACAAAAAATCCGGGTGGATCAGCAACGTATACAAACCACATTCCCGCACATCGATTTCGCCAGGTCCGATTAGCTGGTTGGGCGCTGCGAACAATAAGCCGCCTTCATCAAAATCATAATAATGCTGCCCATATCTTAACTTTCCGCTTAGCCTTGGCTTATATGAGATTTTATAAAAATTCAGCACGTGGGAATGAGGTAATGAACCGGCGGTGATCTCCGTAGTTGCGCCATCGATCAGGCTGATCAAAGGATGCGGTGGCTTAGGCAGGCCGAAAGCAAGATGGATGTCTGTCAGAGATCGTAGTTGCAGATGTTGCTGCGCTTCTTTTTTCATCTCAAAATAACACAATTATAACCGGCGTAGTTTCCCGCCGGTTACGTTAACGGTTGTTACGATATTTTTCCTTGTGCTTCACTTGATACGGCTTCCCATGCTTCCCAGGTGGCAATCCGCTCTGCATATGCTTTGCGCACCCAGGGTAGATTGTGACTGCCAAGAAAAAACCGCAGCGGTGGATTCTCAGCGTCTACCATTTTAAAAAGTGCCTCGGACGTCGCATTTGGATCGCCCCGTTCCATATTTTTTAGTTGATCGAAAAAGTGCGATTTGTAATCTTCATAAACTTCGAGACCTGCCGCAAATTTTAAAGATTCCTGGCTTCCAAATTCCGTTGCATATGCACCAGGCTCTATGATTGTTACTTTGATTCCAAACTGCTTGACTTCAGCCGCCAGGCTTTCGTGAATAGCTTCAAATGCCCACTTTGAGGAACAGTAGTAACCGATCACAGGCATTGTCACATGACCAAGAGTACTCGACGTACCGAGGATGTGTCCGCCACCCTGCTTTCGCAGCAACGGCAACGCTGCCTTGATAACTGTGAGCGTGCCGAAAATATTGGTCTCATACATCGCCTGAACATCGTCCGCGCTAGCTTCTTCAATTGTACCGACCAAAGAATAGCCAGCGTTATTGAGAACAATATCGAGCCTGCCGAAGTGATCGTATGCCTGTGCAACAGCCGTCTTCACCTGGTCAGGCTTGGTTACGTCGAGCTCCAATGTCAGCACATTTGCACCGTATTTTTCCACGAGATCGGCGATGCTTGACAACTTGCGCGCGGTTGCCGCTACCTTGTCGCCGCGCTTTAGCGCCGCATCAGCCCAGACGCGTCCGAAGCCGCGCGACGTGCCGGTAATAAACCAAACTTTTTCTGCCTTAGAATTACTATTTTGAAGCGTCATAATTTTCTTTTAAGTTATTAACGCAACAAATGTCCGCCGATGTCATTTAGCAGTTGTAGCCTAACCGGGGGTTTCTGTAGCCAAAATGAGAAATCGGTACCACCCATCAAAAGTTGATGCACAGCGTCAGTGTACACTACAGGAATTTCCTGATAAGTTTTCTAAGATTTTCCTGATGATGGTTTTTCCCGTCAGCTACGCTAGATTCTTTTTGCGAAAAATTGATATAGTTTCATTTGTCTGTTTGGTATTTGTTATTCTAAATCTATATTTGTCTATAGTTTAAGTAGACTTTAACCAACACTGATCATTTGCTGCCAATAAATGCAATGAAGAATTCATAGTGTAATTACCTGTTCTTATATAAAGAGCTCTATAAAAGAGACGCCACCACGCCTCTAAAACTATTTAACCCCTGATAGGATTGCGTGCAATAATATGGCGTGGCAAAAATCTTTTATTGTTATTTTATTCTTATCCCTGAGCCTGGCACAAGTTAATGCACAGCATGACCCCATCCAACCTTATCAGGGGAAGATCGGAAAGACATTATCCGAATCTCAACAGTGTGGGACGCAACGTGTTAAAGCGCCACCAGGTGCCCCGAATGTTATCTGGATATTACTTGATGACGTTGGCTTCGGCGCGACATCAGCTTTTGGTGGATTGGTAGAAACACCCAATTTCGAATACCTGGCAAGCAATGGGCTGCGTTGCACGAATTTTCATACAAC
>JANNPM010000411.1:0-5924 GCA_031400145.1 Chryseolinea sp.
CGTCGCCGAGGATGCAGACCTTGCCGCCGTATTGCCACGGCCAGCAGCGGATCGTGACGAGGGAGCCGTTGGGGTTCTTGAGCGAAGAAGGAAGCCGCCACCGGCGACGTCCAAGGCGTGCTGCGACAGTTCCTCAAGCAGGTCAGGGACGATGCGAAGGCGGCCACCACCGAGGCCGAGCGCCGCAGGGTGTCCCGGCTGCTGGATGACCTCAAGGCCCAGCTCGACGGGCAGTGAACGTCGGCGAAGGTCGCACCCCAGCGGTCGAATTCGCCGCAAGTGGCCCTTCTGCGAAACGGTGAAGGGCTAGGCTTCGAGCCCGATGACAGGGCTCGTCCTTCTCTGGTGCCTCGCGCAGGCGCCCACTCCGCAAACCGCAGGACCCATCGCTGTCGTCGTCTCGAGCAAGCGGCCGGGGGCCGACGCATTCGCGGGGAACGCCGCTGCGCGGGTGCACGCCGCGCTGCTTCGGGAAGGCGTCCCAGCCGGCAACGCGCTCGACGACGTCGCGACCGGACTCAAAGTGAAAGCGGCGGGGTTCTCGGATGCGCGCAACTGCCAGGGTGGCGCCAGCTGTCTGACGAAGCTCGCAGACTGCGTGTTGATTTTAACAGTTCGGGAATTCGGTGCGGATAGATACTGCCTAACAACCTGTCTGATGATGGGTTGAAATTACTACTTCACCACTAAATTAAAAATGTCGCGCTGTCAGATATTCTGTACAATCTTCGCATCATTGAGCGTATTGCTTTAGGGCTAAAAGGATAAACAAATTGACATCAGCACGTTGTACGATCATATCGGGCTGTGACAACTAGTGTCAAACGTTCTATATTTGCCTGCCGACAGTATCTTGGATGACTACCGAAAGTCTATTTCATCTGACATCATTGAGCCTTATGAAGTCACCTCGAGCCAGTATGATGCGCAGTAACCATTGTCAATTTGCAATGTTAGTCATCACCAGATGAAAGTGAGCATGCGTAGGATAATCAAGCATACGCTGCTGGGTCTGTTGCTGGTGCTTTTACTGGGTGCCTTAGTTTTCTGGGACCTCGTAAGCTACGGTGCACGACAAGGATACGGACAGATGAACATCGTATGGAATGCAAAACCTGTGGAAGAATTTCTGAGTGATCCTACGTTTCCGGACTCATTGAAGAATAAATTGAAGTTTATCGACAAAGTCCGTAAGTATGCTATAGATTCATTGGGACTGAAAGACACTGAGAATTATAGAACTCTTTACGATCAAAAGGGCAAGGAGGTGATGTGGGTGGTGATGGCTTGTCTTCCATTCGAGCTTAAACCGAAGGAGTGGAGATTCCCGATTATCGGCGACGTTCCTTATAAAGGATTTTTTGATCAGTCCCGCGCCCTCAGGCTGAAAGCTGAACTTGAAAAAGACGGTTGGGATGTAATCATGCGGAATCCAGGCGGCTGGTCAACATTGGGCTGGTTTACAGATCCGATACTTAGCAAAATGCTTGGTCGGAGTGAAGGCGACCTCGCTAACCTGATCATTCACGAAATGTCGCACGCCACCATCTTTGTCAAGGATAGTATTGACTTCAACGAGAACCTAGCGACGTTCATCGGCGATCGCGGAACAGAAAAATTCCTGATCGATACCTATGGTGAAGAAGGCGCTGCCTATCGCACCTATATCGAAGAAGACAAAGATTATCTAAAGTATGTTGATCATATGCTGCGGGGCGCAAAATACCTTGATAGTCTTTATTCAACCCTCACCGACAATGTGCCTACACTGCGCAAAGTCAAGCTAAAGGAAGAGGCCATCAGAAGAATTGTTGATTCGCTCGATACCCTTTCCCTTGCACTAACCACTGCACCGTCGAAACGCTTCCGCGATAAATTACCAAACAACGCATACTTCATGAACTACCGACAATACCAGGCAAAACAGTATACCTTTTGGGAAGAATGGGAGGAACACGGGAAGAACTTAAAGCGGTATGTTAGCCATCTGAGCAAGAAGTACCCATTTTTATAGCGCGAGAAAAAGCGAAATGTTGCTGATCAATATCGGGCATATAAAATGTTTACCCGCCTGCACGCTCCATCATTTTCCCTGTTCATTTTCATCGATTCTTACTGACTGTTAAGGAATTGTTAAGAAACCTTGACACATTTTTAATGCATGCATTTCTGGGTACTTTTGGCCAAATTCATATTTTAAATATGGCACACAAGCAAATGCACAAGGTGCTTGTTGTTGACGATGAAGAGCCGATACTGGAGCTTCTGCGCTACAACCTTGAAAAAAGCGGTTATGAAGTTAAAACCGCCTTGGATGGGGGAAAGGCGATTGATATAGCAAAAAAGTTCGTTCCAGACCTGGTTCTCCTTGATATTATGATGCCAAAAATGGATGGTGTTGAAACATGCAGACGATTGAGAGATATCCCTGAGTTGCAAAAGACGTTCGTTGTGTTTCTCACGGCGCGGTCGGAGGAATATTCAGAAATAGCCGCCTTTGATGTGGGAGCTGACGATTACATCAATAAGCCCATTAAGCCACGTGCCTTGATGAGTCGTATAAGTGCGCTGTTTCGCCGCGATTCGAAAAAGGCGTCACCGGCCAGCACGATCGTGATCGGTGAACTCATTATCGACAGGACAAGTTATACAATAAAACTTATGGGTAAGGAGATTAACCTGCCAAAGAAGGAATTTGAGCTGCTGTTTTTTCTGGCGCAAAATCCAAACAAGGTATACAGTCGTGAGGACCTGCTTCAGAACATCTGGGGTTCGGACGTTTACGTTTTGGTGAGGACGGTCGACGTACACATCAGAAAGGTGCGCGAGAAGATCGGTGAGCAATATATTACAACTGTAAAGGGTGTTGGCTATAAATTCAGTGCTGCCTGAATATCCTAAAGCGTTCATCACTGACCCGTTGCTGCTCTGAATAAAACTTAAAGCGATTACCCCTATCTTACGCCATGGTTTACAGTTCACGGGGGTTGGCCCTTCTGCTGGCGGTTTGTATCTCCCTGATTACATCCCTGTTCTTATCGCTGTTTAAGAATGTTGATGTGCGTGCCTTGCTGGTTGCATTCGCGATCAGCTTTTCGGTATCGTACCTATTGATATTTGTAGTACTTGAATTTCTAATTTTCCGGGAGCTCGACAAGGTGTACAAACTGATGCAAAAGCTGAAAAAGAAAGAGTTATCCAAAATTGAAAAGCAGCGGTCTGCTCCCCTGAATCCACTAAAGACTATCAACGCGGAGATTTTCAGCTTCGCGGAGTTAAAGCAGAAGGAGATTGATGAACTGAAGAAGCTCGAAGCATTTCGGCGTGAATTCATCGCCGATATATCCCACGAACTGAAGACACCGATATTTGCAGCACAGGGATTTGTGCATACACTGCTCGATGGGGCCGTGAACGACAAGAATGTGCGGACGCGGTTTCTAAAAAAGGCTGCAAAAAGCCTTGACGGCCTTGATATGCTCGTCCAGGACCTGCTTACCCTTTCACACCTGGAGACCGGGCAGATAAAAATGCGGTTCGAAAATATCGAGCTGCGAAAAGTGACCGAAGAGGTCTTCGAACAATTCGAAGAAAAAGCAGTGAAGAAGAATATTACGCTACGCGTTACGGGCGATACACATAAGACATGGGTATATGCCGACTCGCAACGAATAAATCAAGTTATGACTAACCTGATTTCGAACGCCATCAAGCACTCTTACGACGATAATGAGGTCGAGGTAAATTTCGATGTCACAAAAAAGAATGTGATAACCAGCGTCCGCGATTCTGGAGAAGGTATCGCTCCCGAGCACGTTGTACGGATTTTCGAGCGATTCTACAGGGTGGATAAAAGCCGAAGCAGGGAAAAGGGCGGCACCGGACTGGGCCTTGCGATTGTGAAGCATATCCTCGATGGCCATCATTCAAGACCGGAAGTGAAAAGTATACCCGGGGAGGGTTCAGTTTTTAGCTTTAAATTGCCACGGGTTAAGCCCGAAGTTCAGGAGCCAGATGAAGTCTCAAAAAATTCCTGATATTGAAGCCTCTCCGCCCCTCTTTTGAAGAATTAATACTATTTCAAGATGATAACTTCATCCTCGTAAACAAACCTCCTTTTTTGTCGACGTTGGAAGACCGTCATGAAAAGTCGAACCTGCTTGCCATGGCCCGGGAGTACGAGCCTACAGCGCAGGTTTGTCACCGGCTGGATAAGGAAACGTCAGGTGTGCTCGCGATTGCCAGAAATCCGGAGGCCTATCGGCATATGAGTATGCAATTTGAAAATCGGGAAGTAACGAAAGTCTACCATGCCGTGGTCGATGGCATTCATAAGTTTAATGCAGTGTTGGTGGACGCGCCAATCCTAAAGCAGGACGACGGAACAGTGAAGATCAGCCGGCGCGAGGGAAAGCCGGCGCAGACGCATTTTACCGCCATTCGCCCATACAGACAGCATACTTTGATGGATTGCCGCCCCGTTACAGGCAGGATGCATCAAATCCGAATTCATCTTTCCATTTCCGGTGCGTCAATAACCGGTGATGAACTCTACGGCGGAAAGCCATTCTTTTTGTCCAGCGTGAAACGAGGATTTAACCTCAAACGCGATACGGAGGAGCAGCCATTTCTAAAAAGGATGGCATTGCACGCTTTTTCACTGCAATTTCTTGACTTGACCGGCCTGCCCCGCGTTGTGGAAGCGCCTTATCAAAAGGATATGCAGGCATTGATCCGGCAGTTGGAGATCAATACGTAAGCTGCCCCATTAGTTTTCGAATATCAATAAGACGAAGCTTTCATTTTATCGTTTTACAGGGCCTTTCGACGGATTCAAAAATCCGGATCAGCTTGCATTTCAGATTTTGTCCGTTTACCTTTGTGTCCCTTTTTGAAGGGCATATCAAAAATTCTGTATACAACTTGGAATCACATATATTAAAAAATGGATCACAATAGCTACAAAACGACTTATGCCAACAAGGCCACTGTGGAAAAGGGCTGGTTCGTAGTTGATGCGAGTTCTCAGGTGTTGGGCCGTGTTGCCAGCCAGATCGCACACATTATTCGTGGTAAGCACAAGTCGAGCTACAGCCCGCATGTAGACTGCGGTGATCACGTCATTGTGATCAACGCAGAAAAGGTAAAAATGACGGGCAAGAAATGGTCCGATCGCGTAATATTCACACACTCAGGATATCCCGGCGGACAGCGCGAGCATACTCCCAATATGATCCGCAGCAAGCATCCTGAACGTCTGATTGAGCATGCTGTTCGCGGTATGCTGCCAAAAAACAGGTTAGGAAGCGAACTCTACAGAAGCCTGCATGTTTATACCGGAACGGATCATCCTCATACAGCGCAACAACCTAAAGAATTAAAATTCTGATACATGCAGATCATCAACACGATTGGTAGAAGAAAAACATCGATTGCCCGGGTGTACCTTAAGGCCGGCAAAGGTGATATCATTATAAATGACCGTGAGTTAAAGAACTATTTTCTTTCAGAAATTCATCAGACGCTGGCAAAGCAGGCACTCACGGCCTTAAAGCTTGAGACCGGTTATGATGTCACTGTCAATGTTGAAGGTGGTGGCGTTACCGGTCAGGCTGAAGCAGTGCGTTTAGGGATAGCCCGCGCGTTGGTTGAGCTCAATCCGGAGAATAAACCGACCCTTAGAAAAGAAGGATTTATGACCCGTGACTCCCGTATGGTAGAGAGGAAGAAACCGGGTAGAAGAAAAGCGAGAAGGAAATTCCAGTTTAGCAAGCGTTAATCGTAAAGAACAGAATGACTGAAAAATTAACATATCAGGAATTGCTTGATGCAGGGGTGCATTTTGGTCACCTTACCCGCAAGTGGAATCCAAAGATGTCGGCGCGCTTGTGCGGTGCATGTAGGGAGTACGCATGGGGCTAGCG
>JANNPM010000424.1:0-3273 GCA_031400145.1 Chryseolinea sp.
CGTTATGCCAAATTGCCTTTAGACAGTTTGCAGATATGAAACAAAATACTTACTTTTGACGTAAGTAACGCATGACGACACTATGATAGTTTCCTTTGGCTCCAAAGAGACCAAAAAAATCGGGGACGGTGCAAGAGTTAAAGGATTCACTACCGACTTACAAGAAATAGCAAGACGAAAATTGAGAATGTTAAACAATTCGCAAAACATTGCTGACTTACAAATTCCGCCATCAAATAGATTGGAAAAATTAAAGGGGAATTTGAAGGATTATTATTCAATAAGGGTCAATGACCAATGGAGAATAATATTCAAATGGGACAAAGGGAATGCTTCGGACGTGGAGTTGTTAGACTATCATTAAAAGGAATAGAAAATGAAAAAATTAAGAAACATTCATCCAGGAGAAATTCTTCAAGAGGAGTTTTTACTTCCTTTGGGACTAAGTGCTTATAAGTTATCAAAAGACGTGGGGATACCTCAGACAAGAGTTTCAGAAATCATTAAAGGGAATAGACGAGTAACGGCAGACACTGCACTAAGACTTTCAAAATATTTTGGTAATTCAGCAAAATTTTGGCTTGGACTTCAAGACGACTTTGACATTGAAGAGGAAGAACAGCTTAAATCAAAAGAATTGGAATCGATAGAGCACTATCAAAGCAACGTGGCATAACAAAGTGTATAAGTCATTTGCCTTCTTTTGTTTATTTTTATTTTGGTAAGGCAAACGACTTATACACAAACGTTAGGCAACATTTTAAATACAAGTATGAAGCAGATCTTACTAATGTTAATCACAATAATTATGTTGGGTAACTGTAAAAAGGAACAGGAAATTGACATAGAACATGTTAGTGAAAAATTCAAAGAATATTCTGACAATATTGATAAGGTCGAATACAGTATTCAAAGAATCGACACTTTCCAACAAGGTGGAACAGTATGGAACAATAAGGGAGTTGCACTAATTGAAAAGGATGAGAATGACGAAACTTTTGGCTTTTCATTTTATGGTAAACGTGATGATGTTCCAGAGGAGTATATCTACGACAAGGGGATTGGATTTGAAATCTCAAACTCGACTAAAACTTATAAAACTGACAAAGGAAACTATGGATTTATTGGAAGTCCGGGCGGACAAATGATTCCTCAAAACATATTTCATCTTGATTCAGTCTACAAGTCGAGAACACTGATTGAAAATGAAAAGAGCTTCATCCTAAAATATGAATTTGAGGACGATACAGTTTATAGTGCAACCGAAATTATTAAATCAGTAGAGCTGACAAAAGACAACTTCTTCCCGGTTAAAGTCACTCGAACCTCGAAAGTACTTGGTAACAGAAGTTTCAGCCAAACCATACTAAGTAACGTGAAAATAAATCAGCATGTTCAAAATTCAATTAAAGACTATAAAAATGAATTTAAGGATTACGATATAATTCAACCTGAAAAGAGACAACCTAACCGATTATTAGACAAAGGAATTCCTATAATCAGTTTACCTAATTTATTAGAGCAAAGCAGAACAATAAATTTACCAATAGGTAGACTAACATTAATTGATTTTTGGGAGCCTTGGTGCGGTCCATGTATAGCCTCATTTTCGAAAATCGAGAATTTAAAGAATAAATATTCATCGCAACTCGAAATAGTTGGTATTGTTTCGGATGATAGCCCAACTGCAATCAGGTTAATAGGTAACAAAAATGTTACTTTTTTAAACCTTATTGGGAATAAAGATTTGATGGAGGAATTTAGTATAGATAGTTGGCCAAGGTATTTTCTGATTGACAAAAAAGGGATAATACGAAAAGAATATTTTGGGTTTTCGGAACAAATTGAAAAAGATATAAAGGAGATTCTTGAATAAAACGTTGCCTAACAATGCATATAATCAATGGTGGGGTTCAGTTTAAGTTTTAAATATTTTATCTTCGTTCAACGCTCAGTTAACGGTGAATAGATTCGACTTCGTAAACCCACCACTGCTTATATGCGAACGTTAGCAACAACTATAAGCCAGCACATTAATGAAACCAACAGTATTCATATTGACAGTCTTTCTTTTGATTTCTTCATTGGGCTGTAAAGAAAGGACGAAAACACAGGAGGGCAATGAATTATCCTTTTTTGATCTTGTAAAGGACATTCCTGACAGTATCAAAATTGATGATATCGTCATATACAATCTGTTCAAATATCAGATTCTTGCTCATGAAAATAGTGCATTTGATAGCACAATGATAATTGAGAAGGTCTATCATGGTCAACCACAAATTTGGAAAGAACTTTATGGAGTGTTGTTTGATTCTGCAATGTTTACAACTTATTCTGGAATGGTAAAGTGGAATAAGGAGATTTTCGCGAAGAATGGTGATTCAATCAAATCCAGAGTAAACACACTATTGGACGCCAAATTTGATTCAACTCTCCGAGCCAGTGTTAAAGGAATAAAAAAGTTAACCGGTCGGACACCAGAGAACATAAAATTAAGCATAATACTTTCGCCTGTTGAGGGAATTGGTTTTGGAGGAATCGAAAAGGATGCTTTTATACTCGATTTATTAGATAATAACTTTGATGTAATCAATATGGTGCAGGAGGGTATCCCTCATGAGCTCAACCATTTCATATATGAGCCCACACGAGAGGACGATCCAAATAAAGGCACCCCATTAAGGTTAACTATAGATGAAGGCTTTGCTTGTTTTTATGCATACAAATACTTTGCAGGCAAAATTTCGAAAGCCCAGGCTGTAGAACAAATGACAGAAGATGAATGGAATTGGTATTTACTACATGAGAAGGAAATATTTGATAGAGGCGCTCCCCATTTCTTTTATAAAGGCGAAGAAGACCCGTTAAGAAAGCTTGGCCCTGAAATGAATGCCCCAAAAACACTATTCTATTGGTTAGGTTTTAGAATAGTTGAGTCCTATGTGGATAAGCATGGTGTTGATTCTTGGAAAGATATCTATGATTTACCAGTAAAAGAGGTTTTAGATAAAAGCGGGTACAAAGAATATATAAATCGACTAAAATAGCTGTTGCTAACAAAATGCATAATCAATGGCGGGGCTCAGTGTAAATTTGTAGTTTAGTTTTTCAAATTACGTTTGGTGTAGTGGGACAGTGAAGCGCTTCGAATTCCCACCACTGTTTATGCACAAACGTTATGCCAAATTGCCTTTAGACAGTTTGCAGATATGAAACAAAATACTTACTTTTGACGTAAGTAACGCATGACGACACTATGATAGTTTCCTT
>JANNPM010000459.1:0-3424 GCA_031400145.1 Chryseolinea sp.
CTCGCGTGGTGCCATGTCAAGCAATAAAACCTGGCAACCAATATTGGCAAAATGACAGGCAATAGCGGAGCCCATAACTCCGGAACCAAGAACAGCTACTTTACGGATAGAACGTTTCATTGATTTTTCATTTAACAAGAATGTATAAAGATTCGGATTCCCGAACTGTTAAGATATCTAAACCGGGCGTTACGACCTCTTATAGGAAATGAAATTGTTTAACCGTTCTTATTGCGATATCGCTGTTTAAAATTGTGGCTGCGGCGGAGGCTGGGTGCTAAAGTCTCCGCGCAGTTGGCGAAATCTCTTACGGGCTTCTGCGGCGTAAACGCTGCCTGCATGTTTGGTAAGAAAATCGCGATAGATTTCCATCGCCTTTTCCTTGTTATTCAGTTGACGTTCATAAATCTCACCTTGAAGAAAATATGCATCATCTGCAAGAACATCGTCGGCATATTCGTCGATTATCTTTTGCAGCAATAACACCGCTTTATCAAATTCGCCACGGTTCACCCTTACATTGGCTTCAAGCCAATAAACATCGTCAAGAATAGTACGGTTTGTGATGGTGGCACCGGCGCCCGAAATTCCCTGTTTAAGATTTTCAATTTTTTCAAGCGCTACACCTGTCTTGTTTTGATACAATAGCAACTCTATTGATGCGTAATCCTTGAGCGCGGCCCCAGCGGAATCAAACGCAATGTTCTCCTTGATGCGCATGCTTAGCGCTAATGCGTCATTGGCAATCTCACGCGTTGTTGCCTGTTTCAAAATGTCGAGATGTTCCTGCGCAAGTTGAAAGTCACCCTTGTAATAAGACAATTTTGCATTTCTTAATTTCGCTTCATAGCCAATGAGATTTTCGCGCTGCGTCTTCTCCACCTGGCTGTATAGCAACGTGGACTCCCACGGTTCACCTTTGAGCATGTAGATATCGCCAAGGTCCAGCTTTGCTTTAGCCTTCAGGTATTGTGTTGCCTTTACATTTGCGATGAGCCCGTTCAGAATTTGTATCGCCGAATCCTTTTCGTCCAGGTATCTTGCAAATAACAATGCCTGACTTTTGGACGCTTCGAGAGCGTTTACATCGTCAGGATATTGTCGAATAAAATTTTTATAATCGGCGATCAGCGTTTTTACAGAATCTGCTTGCACGGGAAAGGTTTTCTTGACCCTCTCTTCACGGGTTCTGATGAGACCCAAACGAGCGACCAGGTAATTTTGCGAATTGGGATATTCACGAATAAGATATCGGTATACCTTTAACGCATTATCATAGTCCTCGTTATCCAAGGCGACCCTTGCAACTTCCATTGTCTTTTCCCCTTCGCGCTTATAACGTTTATCGTATGCGCGGGCCTGGATGAAGGAAGCGTAAAAGTTCTTTTGTTGCATTGTTACCCAGATGAGCAGGTCTGCGTAAACTTCCACATCTGGAAACTGCTGCACTTTATCGTACAGCAATTTCTCGAGACTTTCAAGTTCTTCGGGCTTCGTTAGCAAGGCCTGAAGGACATTTTTCACATACTGAATGTTTGCGGAGCTTTGCGTGACATAACTAAGATATTCCTGAACCATCTTGTCCTGATTGCCCTTCACCCGATACAGCATAGCAAGGTCAAGACAGAAAAGATTCGGATTAGCCATTGCCTGTCTCCCTTCAGTGAGCGCAATGATGCCATAGTCAGAAAGCGTATGGGATAAAAAGTAATCGGAGATAACCTTGATGCGCTGAACACTGGTTTTGTTTTCGTCGATCAGCTCTTTGAAATATTTATCACCTTTTGAGATATCACCTGACCGGATATATGTTAATCCGATGTCCAGCTTGTATTGAATATTTTGCGGGTCGTTTTTCAAAGCCTTCTTTAGGAAACTTTGGGCTTCATTCATCATGCCCAGGTCAATAAGTACGTTCACGTAATTATTGTAAATAAAGGAAGTATTGTTCTCATTTCGTGAAAGATCCCGATATAATTCCAGCGCTTTCTTCTTGTCACCCTTCAACACGTATTCATTCGCGAGTTGAATTTGTTCCTGTGTTTGACCTTGCGCATTGGATGCGTAGGCAATCAATAGAAAAACTATCCCCAAAGCAGGTGGGCTTATTGTTCTTATTATATATATTATTATATAGTTGTAATTAGTCATGTGCAAATGTGGATAGATTTGAATCTGATTGCCATGTGGAATTTATGTAGAATTCTTGCAGGTTGTACGGGTTTATCGATCAAATAGTTAACTCGTTGTCCACATTGGCGTTTAGTGTGGATAAATGGCATGTGCACAGGATTTTTTTTTGTTCGTGTGCATAACTATGATGTTGTACACAGGTTCATTCATCGCTTTTTTGCGTAGGGTGGTTTCTCGTGTAAGTTTGAATTAAAAGAGAAGTTGTCCACATGTTGTCAGAAGGCTATTAACAATGGACCGATCTCGAAATTCGCTTTCAACTTGACTATTTGGTTACGGTTTTCGTCGATGTAATATTTGGTTGGCTCGGGTTCCTCGCGGCGGTAATAATTTCCGGGCGTCCATTCACCATCACCATTTTTGTCCAGGGTAAGACGAATTGTGTAATCTTCTGGTGGCAGGTCTTCGAAAGTCGCGGTGGGTGTAGAATATCGCGTATCGAAGACTTTGTCTTGTGAGATCAGGTCGATAATGTATTTGGGTTCCTTTGTGGATATGTTTACGATGATTACTCCGGTGTTCTCAAGGGTGCTGGGCTGCGCGTATGCTTCTAGTCTCTTACTGGAATCTCCGTCGATGCTTATAAAGGTTGCTTCTCCGGCGTAGAATGAGTAGTCCCGGTATTTGCTGTTTATAGTGGTGTTTTTCACTGCGACTCCCGGTTGAGGCTTGCTGTTTGAGGGTTCGACTTGCGGCTTCACGAGAAGCCGTTTATCAATTGTTTGGGTGATGGTGAGTGTGTTATGTATCGTGTCATACCTGAGATGTTCGCGGGTTAGAGTGATTATTTTGGTGGAATCTATTTTATAGAAAAGCGTGTCAAAGCTGATTGCCGCCAGAGGCTTGTTAATCTTGAAGGACCCGGTGAGGGTTCCATTAACGGCGCTTGCTGTGAACCCATTATTGCTGACCTGGAATGGTTCGGGCTTCAATTCGCGCTGGGAGAATTTAACATACAGTGACGTATCGATTCTGTTGAGCATACTGTCTACGGCGTGCAGGTTTACGAGTAGGCTGTCCACGATGTAGCCAGGATTGTATACTCTGATGTTTTCCTGGTCGGGTCCAAAGGAGGTGTATAGTGGTTCTTTATTGTTGGCTGATAAAGTATAACTCTTTAGGTTTTTTGATAGTTTAATATTGAAGAAGGTCTGTGAGGGACGAGCGCTGGTAAGCTTGAGTGGCCGCGCGTCTAGTCGGACGAGCGGGATTGCTATGTCGGCGGTGTCGG
>JANNPM010000498.1:0-3461 GCA_031400145.1 Chryseolinea sp.
CTGCTCATATTTCCTGAACCAGTATTCAAAATCACGGTACTCAAGTTCCTTCTCTAAGCAGAACTCCTGTTGAGTCTTCCTGCCCACACTCCAAGCTTTGATCAGTGAAAACATCAATTGCTGTAAAACCGGATCTGATGACGCCATACCTTTTTTTGAGCAAAGCTATGGCGACCAGAAGCATACTCAAAGATGTGGTTTGTAGCAACCATACTTATTCAACAGCTTCATATCAATGTTATCCACCGACTGCAACTCACCAGTAAAATCTCCGCTCTTTGCGCTTGCAAAACGATAATGGCCAAAACTTAGCAAATTCCCACAGCAGGTTTCGGCTACGATTCAACAATGGACCGGTATTATTGCGGCTACGCATTGGGATTTGTATGATAACGAGGAACCGGATGGGGCAGATTTTTATTACAACTTCACTAAAAACTACTCCGAACCATTCTGATGAAACGTTAACCAATGAATTAAGGAAGGAGGAAACTGAAAGGAAAGTTGATCGGTACAAGTTTTCAGAAGTGCTAAATTTATCCGCCTGTGAGATTGAGCAAATCTATGGGCTGAGAGTAAGGAGCCGATTGAGAGAGATGTTTAATTTGATCAGTTTCAGCAAGAACGTATTGAATAAGTGGGTATAAAATTTATTATTAAAGTTCACTTTTAGTGAACTTTTGTTGTATATGTGCGTTTAAATCTATGAAAGTCCATCTGATAAAAAAGCAGACCATTCAAGATTACGTGGAGCATAATGCGAGGAGTAAGTCATCTTTTGAGGATTGGCTGGAGAAACTTAAAAACGCAGATTGGCAAACACCAGGCGATATCAAAAGAACATACAATTCGGCTGACTTATTAGGTAAGGCAAGCAGCAGAGCGGTATTTGACATTGCTGGCAACAACTACCGGATGATTTGCAAATATGTGTTTGGTGAACGGCAAGTACACTTGTTTGTATGTTGGATAGGAACACATGCCAAGTATGATGAGGTGTGCCACAACAATGAGCAATACACAATTAACGTCTATTGAATAATTTCGCCATGGAGACTTTGAAATATAAAATCATAAGAACTAAAACGCAGTATAAAGAATACTGCCAGACGTTGGAAGGGCTTGTTTCTTCCAACAAAAAATCAAAAGCCAAATCAGATGAAATTGATTTGCTTACATTGCTTATTGAAAAATGGGACGAAGAACATAACACTTTCAAAGAAGTAAACCCGATTCAACTGCTCCATTCGTTCCTAGACGACCATAATCTAAAAGCAAAGGAATTAGCGGAAATACTCAACGTGAGTAAGGGCTACGTTTCTGATATTTTGAATTATAAGAAAGGGTTATCAAAAGATGTTATTCGTATCCTCGCAGACTATTTCAAAGTATCACAAGAAGCATTTAATCGTCCATATAAATTGAAATTGGCCATCAACGCAAAGCTTAAAAATGCGAAGTGTGATGAATACCGCTAAGGAACTTGCATTGGCTCACTAAACTATTCAAAAAAAAGAGACAGAAAATAGTAAGCAGCAAATCGGAGAGACTAAAGACGACTTCCTAAGGAAACTCGGCGTTGACCTAAAGTCATCTATTCAGTGGCATGGATTTTTGAGTTTGTCCTGGTTAAAGTCAAACTTATGGAAAGAGTACTATTATTTGCTACCATTGTCATCGTTATGGCCGCCTGTGGTGAAAAAAACACAGAATCAAATGTTGACGCTCCCGGTGAAGAAAAATCGGGGGAGAGCAAACTACTCAACACTGGGGCAGAAGTTCTACAAGATAAAAGGCCGCTTAAGAAGTTCAATGCATATCTGGACGGCTTCCACTTTTACAATGGAAACATCAATGCTCAGATGGAGGCACACCATTACGTGTCTCAACTCAACGAAGATGTTCACCAAGCCATTATTTTTGATGGAAATGAGATAGATGCAAAGATCATGGGGGTTGAATACATTATTTCGGAGAAACTTTTCAAGACACTGGACGAAGAAGAAAAAAAGCTTTGGCATTCGCACCATTACGAAGTTAAGTCGGGCGCGTTGATTGCGCCTGGAATTCCAGATATTGCTGAACATGAACTAATGGAAAATCTGGTGTCTACTTACGGGAAAACAATTCATACATGGCACACAGACCAGCAAAATGCGTTGCCGATAGGATCACCGATGATTATGATGGGCTTCACCAAAGACGGACAAATTCATCCTGAACTTCTAAAAGCGCGCGACGAAAGATTCAACGTGTCTACAGAAGAAATTAAAAAGAGGCGCGAAGACATTCCAATGCCGGATGTTGACCAAATGGCTAACGCTTGGGAGAAAGACAAGAACAACGTAAGGCAGTTTATCATTACCACCAAAGCCGACAGCGCGATGCGTAAGCATCAGGGAACACCGCAGACCGAAAAGCATTGAAGTGAAGCACTCTGAATTGCGCTCAGGCCTAGAGGCACGAGAAGTAGCGGCCCGGAAGAATATTCAGACTGCGACTATTAGACCCAAAAGTCATCAAGCTCAAAAGTGCACGTTACAATTTCATATCAAAAGGGTTTAAGTGTAACATTATACATCGACGATTTTCCAAACATAATAATCAGAATAATTTCAAAACCAATGTTCTGTTACCTTTCATGTGTTAATAATTGTTTTTCGTAGTCACATGGAATCGCATGGTTAATTAACATCCTTTTGGGTGAACGCAGTGCATGACGATTTCATATGTAATCGGTAAGCAAAAATGCCAAACTTTTGGCAACAAAAGTGCCGAGAAAATGGCAACAACGGTGCTTAAAAATTGGCAACAAGAATGCCGAACTTTGGAAGCAAATAAAGCGAGTGATTTTCAGTATTCAAAAATCGGTTTGCGATTTTGTAACCGGTAGCTTTTTCCGGACAACTGAAGAAGCTCGCAGTGATAAAGGATTCGATCCAACAGAGCAGTGGCCAAGACCTCATCGTCAAGTAGGGTTGCCCAGTCAGCAGGTGCTTTGTTTGTGGTTATGATGAAGGAGGTGTTCTCATAAATGTTGTTTATAAATGGGCCAAATTGCTAGATGATGAAGTCCTGGCAACGGCATTGCTGGATCGGTTGTTATATCATTGTCTGCTTTTCCTATAGAAATCCATTGGCACTTACCACCAATACAACTGGGTATCATCGCCTACCTTTGGCTTGATGATAAAATGGTCTTCTCAGTTTTACTTAAGTCTTCTGAATAGCTAATTTTCATGATTGTTTGTAAGTATGACTTTATTATCTGTGATAAACTTTTCAAATGTTATGGGGGGGTTGCCCGTTATCTTCTCTACCCAATGAGTAACAGACGGTTCTTTCTGAAATCGAGGTAGGTAATGGAGCATGATCATAACGAGGATAAACATAGATGGAACTTTGTCTTTCCTCTTAGCTAGGTAGAAATGTAGTAAACTTGGAGATTGATAATTGACTTG
>JANNPM010000496.1:0-2339 GCA_031400145.1 Chryseolinea sp.
AGCGGGCGCATGATCTGTATGAAAATGATAAACCGGTTTATCCCGAAGGCTATCTAACAAATCTGTTTACCCAAAAAGCGATTGCATTTATCGAGAAACCTCATGACAAGCCTTTTCTTCTGACTATTAATTTTAATGCCCCGCACTGGCCCTGGCAGGGGCCTTCCGACAAAGCGTATCCCGATACGGTTGACTTTGCCAGAAATGGTTCTCCGTCAACTTATGCAGCCATGGTCAAAAGTCTTGATGATGGGGTTGGTGCCCTTATGAAGAGCCTCGATGATGCCCATTTATCTGATCAAACCCTTGTAATCTTCACAAGCGATAACGGAGGTGAACGATTCTCGGACAACGGTGGCCTTTCCAATCGCAAATTTACATTATGGGAGGGTGGCATCAGGGTCCCGGCATTCATCAGATGGGCAGGTAAGATTAAAGTGGGGACGGTTACAGAACAGGCCGCGATTACGATGGATTGGACAGCGACCATTTTATCCGCGGGGGGCGCAAAATCCCCAACAGCTTTTCCATTAGATGGAATAGATATGATGCCCATTTGTAGAGGAGCAAAAAAAACCATCGATCGAACATTTTATTGGAAACGGTTTCAAGGGAATAAGCACAAAGCCATAAAAGATGGACCATGGAAATATCTAAAAGACGAGGAGGGAGAATACCTCTTTGATTTGGAGAATGACCAACCGGAAAAAAACAACGTGAAAGAAACACACAAGGCTATTTTTGATCGGTTGAAGAGGAAATATGCGGAGTGGGAAAAAACGGTATTGCAAGCTGAATAGAACAAAGAGCAAGGGCCACCTAACGAGTAAAAAGTTCTTGATCCATGGACGACTTTACGACAAGACGGACGTTTTTGAAGGGGCTTTCGCTGCTGACGGCCCTGCCGTTGGTTGTACGGGGTAGCGGTCTTTTGATGAATGAAACGGTTCCCCGCATTGGATTCTTGAGCGGTGCTGGTAATCTGGAATTGGAGAAATACTTCACGGAAGAACTCCAGAAACTCGGTTTTACAGAAGGGAAAAACATCCGTATCGAAATAAGATTAGCACGACCCAACACTACGGATGCAATGACTATGGCAGCAGAACTGGCCCCAATGGATCTGTCTTTAATTGTCGTTGGGTCACTTCCTTTTGCGCTGGAGATACGAAAGAATAATCCCAACATGCCCATGGTGCTGGTCACCTGTCCCGGCATGGTCAGCAATGGATTCGCTAAAAGTTTGGCGCATCCGGGAGGCATCTATACCGGCTTAGACGAATTGACCGAGGGTGTTACGGCAAAGCGCCTTCGCCTTTTAAAAGCGGCTGCTCCCACGGTAAACCGTATTGCTTTGGTGTCAACAACTCCCGGAGTCGGTGGTCATGAAATTCAGCTTTTAGAGGCCGAAAAAACGGCGGCAACATTGGGTATAGAAGTTAAGCCGTATCGGGCTGCATCCTTGCCGCAGCTTGAAAAAGCATTGGAAGATTTGCTGAAAGATGGTATGAATGGAATGCTCAGTTTTCAAGGAGCACTTACCCTGGCCAACCGGCAACTGATGGTGGATTTCGCTGCCCGCAACCGTATTCCAGCCATCTATCAGCAAAGCGCGTTTGCCGAAGTTGGGGGACTAATGGCATGGGCGCCGGATCTGGCTCAACAATTTCGGGAAGCGGCTCATTACGTGTCAAAAATATTGAAAGGGGCCAAACCCGGCGACCTGCCCGTTAAACACCCGGAGAAGTACTATCTGACATTAAATGCGACTGCTGCCAACAGCATAGGCGTACGTTTTTCCAAACAATTACTGGCAGAGGCAACCAAGGTTTTTGGGTAATCCCTACCAGCCCACGACTCCGCCTGTTTCCTTTATTGAATCCGCCCCGCTCACGGATCAGGAGCAGGCAGTGGCACATGATAACGCCGAGCGCATCTTCCGCATTGTCGGGGTCGAGTAAGCAGGCGTTGCCGTGACGCAGGACCAGTTATGTCCAACCCGCTCCTGTGTTTTGGTAGCAGCCGGTTGTAATCAGTCGTTAATATAAATTTAACATGCCAGACGATAATTAATAATTTAAACGGATTGATTAAATACCTTATAATGAGCTATTTGTCAATGGTAATACGAGTAGTCTATTTACTATATAACAATGAAAGGTATGTATAATTATCACCGGTTGCCGGGACGTTTACTAGCGTTCATCGGTTGTGGCCTGATTGCGCTTATGCCCGCCCGGGCGCAGTCTCCCGATCAGACAAAGCAGGAACTGATCAAACTTCAGCACGAATGGGCAACGGCCCGCATCAAAGGCGACGTTGCCTTTCTCGAAAAGCTG
>JANNPM010000509.1:0-20415 GCA_031400145.1 Chryseolinea sp.
AAATAATTTACTTATCTTCCGATATAATCACGCGTATTGAAACACGATTCTTTGAGGACGGGCTAATGGGTGCGCGGAAAATGATATCCGATCTGACGGGTATAAATAAAGTTGATGAGCTTTACCTAGCCTCCAACTGGCATCTCGGGAATAAAATTTTAATGCATTGTATGCTTCCAGAGGTTAAAATATCTTATGGCGATAGCATCGGTCTTTTCATGCCTGAAGATTATTTAGCTAAAAAAACGTTTAATTCGACGGTAAAGAAAATCAAAGGGGTTAAGAATCTACTCTATCAATGGAAAGGGATTAAGCTCTTTTTTAAACACCCATCGCGGAAGCCACCCTTCAAAGTTTTTAAGCCTTTAAGCTTCAATATCGGATATTATCTAACGCTAGAACTTACAGACCAAAAGCCGCCCTGGCCTGTGCACTTCACAAGTAAAAAAGTTATCATCGAAACTTTTAATCAGTATTTGCAATGCTTGTCTTCTGACCTGGGCCAGGATCCAATGCTACAACAGCCTAAGGTGGTATTTTTACTAACCACGAATTTCAGCGAAGCTCAAAAGATGACCGTTGAAAACGAAATTGAGGCATACTCTGAATACCTTAACGCCCTTGAAGAAGCAGGTACAGCAGTCATCATTAAGCCCCATCCACGGGATTCAGCAATAAAGTTAAGACGTCTTCAGCAACGACTGACTGGTAGATATACCGTTAAGATTCTCGATGACAAGAAGGATTTTTTTGTTCCTTTTGAGTTATTCCTGATCCTGCTGATGCAAAATAATCCCGATTGCCTAAATAAAATTGGCTATCATACCTTTAGCAGCGCATGTTTGTCGATTAAAATTTTATTTGATCAGTATCCTCATGTAGGCTTGGGACAAGCGTTAGTTAAAAAATATTTTCGGCCGGGATTTCGTGGTGCCAGAATTATGCATGAGCAGGATTTAAAGCGGTTGCTGGCTGGGAAATACGAATTATAATTGAATACTCGCGCATGAACATTTTGAATCTAAGTATTGAATATCCTAAATCTAATAGCTTTGTTGATACGGATTCCGACAACGTATATGTTTGTACAAATCCGCCGGAAACGGCTGTACGTGATAAAAGTGCAATACAAATTCCGAATGACGAATTTGATATCATGGATATTATTGGAGAGTTAAAGTGGAAGCCGGATCTGGTTTCCATCAGTTCTTCACTGTCAATCCTTAAAAACCCTCCTATCCCAAAGGGGATAGAGAAATTAAAGTGCCCTTCGGTGATGAAATTTACAGACAGTCATCACATGTATAATTCAACTCGTACGCTTATTGAATTTGCTAGGTCGGTGAACTGTGATTATCATTGGACAACATATAACAGAAATCACGTTCATTTTTTCAAAGCGGCCATGCTAAAAAATGTATTCTGGTTGCCCGGTTCAATTTCCATTCCGTTTTATGAAGTAAAAGGCACGCAAAAAAGATATTCAGTCGGTTTTTGCGGAACATTACAATCTGGTCATCCGGTAAGGAAAAACTATTTGACGTATTTACAACAACAAAATATCGATGTCACTATTGAGAGAGAAACTTATGAGGAATCACTTGAGTTCTATAGCGCTTCCCAAATTGCTTTTAACTGTAGTTTGAATGGCGATCTGAACAGAAGGGTATTTGAAGTTTTAATGGCAGGTGGTTTTTTACTCACGGACAGGTTGTCCGACCAGTCAGGTTTAACCGCATTATTCAAAGAGGGTACCCACATTGAGTGTTACGCAAATAAAGAGGAACTACTTGAAAAGGTTAACTATTATCTTGCCCACCCTGCAGCAGCCAGTCGGATAGCGGAACAAGGCCGCGAGTTGTCCACGAAAGAATATCATCCCGAAATTATCAATAAGGCATTTCGTGATATTGTGTTCAATCAGGGTTCTTCTTATTCGAAATTCGTTGATGTGTCGGATAAAAGGGGAACCAGGCCAGGCGCTACTTCAAAAGGGGAATTGAATTCGCGACTTGCTCTATATGAACTTGTTCAGGAAATACACCGCGTTAACACATGGTTGAATCTGCTTGTTGTCGGAGGCGGGAACGATATAATCTGTGATCTCGGAAACTTACCCAGGCTCTCTCTTAGCTATTATTGTTACGAAGATTCAAAAAATGAATTGGGGCAAGTTTTGGAATACTACCAGCTAAAAGAAAGGATAAACATTATACACGATCTTTCCCACCAGCAATACGATATTGTTGTAGTCCTTGACGATTCACTTGCGGATGTCAAATTTAACGAAGCGTTAGCCGTTCGCCCTCCAATGTTATTGATTACTACGAAAGCGGCTCGTTTTAGAAAAGTGACCCAAACGCTTCTCAAAAAAAATGGCTTCAAGCAAATTACAATTATCGAACCTGGTTCCAATAAAGCAATAGCAACCATCATCTATATGATCTTTGTGAGAAAAGGGCGTGCGATAGATAACCCACGATCCAATTTATTTTAAAGAAGGCCCGGGGAGCGCGTTCATTTTATGGATGCGTGAAAGGGTTCTATTTGCAAAAAAAGTAATGATGAGATTTCTTAAATTCACATAGTAAATGAAACAGCCCAGTGGCATGATTGTAAATATAAAGAAATTGGTAAGGCGATTCATTCCTGCCAAAAAATACCATCGATCATATTCTCAGGAAGGTGAGGATATGTTGCTTCGAAGAATATTTCACAGCAAAACTCGGGGGTGCTTTATAGATATTGGAGCTTGTCATCCTATTTTGCATTCAAATACCTACTCTTTTTACAAGAGGGGATGGAGGGGAATAAACTGATGTTGCCAAATTCATGAAGACTCATGGTTATTTTCCATATTCGAAATTAAAGAATACTGTTTTTTACAAGCGTGTAAATGAGTAGTAATATCAACTGCATCAGGTTTCTGTAAATGTTTTATTTTGAAATTTTGATTTGTATCAGAGAGAGGAAATACGGATTCTTTGAATTTTATCGCTATTAATTATAATTACTCTAAGCCTCGGTTCATGGAGAGAAAACGCATTATGCTTTCATTTCAATACGATGAAAATTGGATTGGTAACAGTTACTATACACTAAATATAATAAAGGCCTTAAATCAGATTAATGATGAGGATAAGCCACTGTTAATAATACTCCATAGCGTAGGTTCACCCGTTACCGAGATCGAAAAGACCAAATATCCCTACCTTGAATATGTACCTTTTACAATCAGCCTGCCGTTTTTGTACAGAGCGCTAAACCGGTTGTTTTATCTCTTTACACCGAAAACGATTTTCACCGCTAAGCTTCCGAACGCAGTGGACAATTTTTACCCGGCCAATAACTTCGTTCTTGACCGGTCCAATATTGTGAATTACTACGCGTGGATCGGTGATTTTCAGGAGCATTATCTACCGGAATTTTTTGCGAAGGGTGAAGTTAACCAAAGGAAATTTTTGCATAAGTTGATAGTAAATTCCAAAAGCCCAGTCGTTTTCAGCAGTCAGAATTCCTTGGACGACTTCAATAAGTTTTACCCCGGAAACAAAAACAAGAAAGTGGTCCTTCCCTTTGCCAGCGTTATAGCAACGAACTATAAGAAACAAGATATCAATACGCTCCGTAAAAAATATGCTATTGTAAAACCTTATTTCATAGTTACCAATCAGTTTTGGAAGCATAAGAATCACACAACCGTTATTAAGGCTTTTGAGCAGCTGGCGAAATCAGAATCAGAAGTTCAGTTGGTGTTAACCGGAAAAGAGAGCGATTATCGCAATCCAGATTACCCTGAAAAATTGAAAAAATCCGTCTTGAAAGACAATCCGGACGGTAAAGTATTATTCCTGGGATTTATTCCGAGAGATGAGCAATTAAGACTTATGCAGCAAGCAATTGCGATTATTCAGCCATCATTGTTTGAGGGATGGAGCACTGTCGTAGAGGATGCGAAGGCCCTTGGGCAATTTATTGTTCTGTCATCGCTTCCCATCCATAAAGAGCAGATCAGTACAAACTGTTTATTTTTTGAACCATTTGATGTTGAAGGTCTTGCTGAAAAAATGCAGGCCTTGCTTAAAACACGGCCAAAGGTAACACCCATAGATTACCAGCAATCAATACTCGACTTTGCCTATGGGTTTCTGTTTCTATTTGATAGGAGTAAAGATCAGAAAGTCCGTTAGAGACCTTTAATTTACATTAAAATCGGAGGATATGAATGCACTTAATTTTATAAAACAAGCATTAAGAAGTTCAATCCGTGCTCTGGGCCGAGACTTGATCCCTTATAATGTCAATACATCCGACGATCTCGCACTTCATAAAATAATTGAATATCATGGTATCCGTACCGTTATAGACGTTGGCGCGAATATTGGTCAGTACAGTCAAAAAATCATTGAAGGTGGTTTTAAAGGGCATATATTTTCATTCGAACCTATTCCCTCGGTGTTTGAGCAACTGGAAACTATTTCCTCAACGTTTTCGCAATGGAAGTGTTTTAAGGTAGGCCTTGGAAGCAAAGAGGGTGAATCGTATATTAACGTGTCGGAAAATTTTGAAAGCAGTTCGATTTTAGAAGTTGCTAGACAGTCTCTCGATGCAGAGCCAAGAACAAGAACTACTCATCGCGAGAAAATAAAGATTGTAACTCTTGATAAATTCTTTCGTGCGTACAATCTTGACAAAGAAATTTTGCTGAAGTTGGATGTTCAGGGATACGAAATAGAAGCCTTGAAGGGCGCGTTAACTATTTTGCATGAGGTCCGTATCATTCAGGCTGAATTATCTTTTGTCCGGCTGTATGAAAATGGTCCCCTTTTCCATGATATTGTTTCTTTTTTGGAAGAACGCGGTTTTGAAATTTACAACATTATGCCGGCGTTTAAGGACGGTAATACTGGAAGATTGCTTCAGGTCGACGGAATTTTTGCGAGGAAGTAACAGCCAGGAAAAAGGTACTTTCACGAAAGATTGGCACGATGCGTCCGCTGAAGACGGTTGTGTTAATAACGAGGTCCTTTTCGTAAATGTCTTAAAAGGGAATAAGCCAAAAATTATTTTTTGATAAGTTCACATAGCTTTTTTTAGGTATGGATAACGTATGACTCTCTGTAGTGTACGTATGAGCCCAGACTTTTTCCAAAAGAGCCGAATTTGTATTCCACCATCGGTTTTCTTCACCGTCAAATTGCGGTGAAGATTTTACAATCCTCTTTGTTCTCATCTTAATCGGTAGTACGTTTAAATTTTAGCAAAAGTATAAAAAGATATGATTCTATTCATTCCCAACCACGCCCCGGAATTCTCGATCCGTAAAAATGAGGAAAATGATTTTAATAGGTTTATCTTGTCTTATTATACCCATGAACCACAATGCAAATATTGATTTTCAGCTGTCGCTACCGCCAGATTGTGAGTGGAATAACTCGAGAAAATTGAGGCGTTTTGTAGCTCATCTTGTCCGTTTAGAATCTGTGACTAGTGAGAACAATTGTTAATGGTATGATAAAAGGTGGCCTCCGCAACCAAGGGGACAAAGACATTCCCGGCATACCGCTCGTGTCGGTTATTACGGTAGTTTTCAACGGGTCGAAGACTCTGGAAGAAACTATTTTGAGTGTTAAGAAACATAACAGAATGGGTATTGAATATGTCATTATCGATGGTGCAAGTAACGACGGCACAATAGATATTATCCGAAAACATAATGGATGGATTGATTATTGGCTGAGTGAACCCGATAAAGGGATATACGATGCACTAAATAAGGGAATAAGAGTTGCACGTGGCTATTTTATTTATTGTCTCAATGTAGGAGACAAACTCCTTGAACTTCCATCAAAAGAATTACTTTATGCAAAAAAAAGCAATGCTGACGTTGTGATGTTCGATGTATTGCTATCTAGCGGTGTGATCTTCAAAAGTAGATTGGATAGACGTATAAGGTTTGGAAATACCATCCATCATCAAGGTACCTTTTATAGAAGGGATTTAAATTTAAGATACGACCTTAGATTTAAGGTCTTTTCTGACTTTAACATGAATCAACAATTATTCTTACAAAAAAAGCATTTTTTTAAATTCAACAACGTAATAAGCTATCATGCTTTAGATGGTATTTCGCATGATGCTAAGCATTTCAGAGAGTATCTTGAGGTAATAAAAGGAAATTTTGGATTATTATACCTGATCATTGGATTTTTCTATTCGAAGTTAGCTCAACTCAATATTCGAATTATACCGTTTCGGAAGGCGCTGGACTCCTGGTCTAAAAAGCGATTAATAAAGTGAATGGCGCTATGGAACGACCAGAAGAAGAATTTATTAAAGACCTTTTTACTGTCATAGTTCTTTATAAATTGAAGGTAAAGGAGTCAAAAACTATCCAGGCAATAATCAACGCTGTTCGACTTCATAAAGGCAACACAAATCCCCGGATATTGTTATACGACAACAGCCCTGATGCTTTGGAGGTTTCCGGTCTTGAAGAATGCTGTCAGATTTTTGAACTTACATATATCCACGATAAAACAAATCCCGGTGTAAGCAAAGCTTATAATGTTGCCGCTAAAATGGCAGCATCGGAGGGAAAATCGTGGTTATTATTTTTTGATCAGGATACGATTGTCTCCGATAGCCTGTATGCCGCTTATTTTCTTTCAGGCGTTGCGAAATACCCGGATGTTCACCTGTTCTGTCCTTTTCTGATGGCTGGTAACATAATATATTCCCCTTGTAAATATTATTTTAAGCGGGGATTTTTATGGAAGAATATAAAAAAAGGAAAGCATAATTTAAAAAGCAAGTCGCTATTGAATAGTGGTATACTGATAAAACGGCTTGCCTTTGAGAAAACAGGCGGGTTTAACGAAAAGATAAATTTATATTTCAGTGACTTTGAGTTTATTGACCGTTACCGTACTCATTATTCGGAATTTTGCGTGATTGACGGACTATTTCTTCACGAACTATCAGATAATGTATTTGGAGAAAGTGAAAAGGCAATTTCGCGATTTTATTTTTATTCAGCGGGTGCGCGTGAATCAGTTAAATCCGGGATTGATTGGCTACTCTTTTTTACGACAGTTGGCCTGAGATCAATAAGACTTTCTTTTCGTTTCCGAAGGTCCAATTTTGTTAAAGTTTTTCTGAAAGTATTTATCTTTAATAAAAAATAAATTGAAATTTTCGGCGCTCCGACTATTCATTTATTTAAAAAGTTAAGATCATCCTTTTAAAGGAAAGCCTCTTGCAGCCATAGACTAAAAGACAGAAAATTGATGTAAATTTGAGGGCGAAAATATAAATGACAAAATTTCTAGTCAATCCTTTTTTTGTTTATACGATAAGTTTCACCATCGTTCTAATGGTTTATTCATTAGGATGGTCTGGGTTGTATCCCCCGTTGTCCTTGACATTAATTTTTTTCCTCATTTGTACTTTTGTAATTTCTTCGCTGGTCGGTATCATCGTCCAATTATCTAAAAGAATTGAATATACAAGTGTGCCGTGGAGCGACAAGGCGAAGACTATATTATACCTTTTGTGCATCGGGTATTTTTTCGAATTTCTATACAATGGGGGAATTCCTCTTGTAATGATTTTAAGAGGTGAGACCTACAATTATGTTGCGTTCGGTATACCGACTTTCCATGTTTTACTGGTTACTCTAAATAGTTTTGCATCCATCTATATTTTTCATCAGCTAATATCCAATTTTAGTAAATCCAGATTGTTCTATTTTGCTCTTTCTATTGCGCCCTCCATTCTCATAGTGAACAGAGCGATGCTTCTTATGATTTTGGCATCATGCTTGTTTATTTATATCCTAAGTTTAAGAAAATTGAGGCCTAAAAATATCACTTTCCTTGCTGTGATTATTTTGACCGTCCTTTATCTTTTTGGTATAATGGGAAACCTGAGACAAACGGGTGGACGAACGACAACTAGTGAGTATATTTTAGATACAAGCAAGGCTTCAAATGCATTAAAGAAATCCGTTGTTCCAAATGAGTATATTTGGGCATACCTTTATATATCTTCACCCATAGCAAATCTCCAAAACGCAATTAATAAGGCTTCAGATGTTAAGCAATCATGGGGGTCATTTTTCAACTACGTGCTTTTACCTGATTTTATTTCTAAGCGAACTGGTAGTATCCTAGAAATTCATGACAGCGATGTGCCACGTATAGTCGATTGGTTAACGGTATCTACATTTTATGCAAAGTCTTATTTCTTTTTAGGATGGCTAGGCATGATATTGATATTCCTCTTTTTTGTGATAACCAGCTTTTTATACGTATTTCTCTTAAATAAAAAGAGCAAATATTATGTAACCGGTCTGTCGATTTTAAGCACGGTCGCATTATACAATACATTTGATAATATGCATGCGTTTACGGGACTTATTTTTCAACTGGTATATCCGCTAATTTTCGGTTATGTGAAATTTCCTAACATTACCTTCAATTTAAGAGCTAAATCGACTTGAACAATCGAAATTCCTCCGTAACGCGAATGACTAAGATTTCAATTTGTATAGCCACATGTAATGGAGAAAAATATATTGAAAGCCAACTCGATTCTATCCTCTCGCAAATCATCGAGTCATCTGAAGTAATAATTTCAGATGACTGCTCGACGGATAAGACTCTTCAAATAATAGATTCGTATAAAGACCCTAGAATTGTTGTGCTTCCAAATCAAAACTTTCGAAATCCCATTTTTAATTTTGAAAATGCACTCAAATATTCACAGGGCGATTATATATTGTTAGCGGATCAAGACGACATATGGATGCCTGGCCGGCTCGACAAAATGATCCCACTTTTTGAAAATTATGATTTGGTTGTAAGTGATTGCCGGGTGGTGAACGAAAATTTGGAGGTGCTTACTGACTCGTATTTCGCTTCCGTAGGGGCTCGAACTGGCTTTTTGAGGAACCTGGTTCGAACAAGTCCTTACATCGGTTGCTGTATGGCGTTTAAAAGAAAGGTTTTAGAGAAGGCATTGCCTTTTCCGAAAAATATTCCAATGCACGATTTCTGGATTGCTATGTTATCGGAATGCTGTTTCAAAATAAAGCTTATATACGAGCCGTTATTGTTATACAGGAGACATTCTTCAAGTGTATCTTTTACTGCGTCTATGAACCCTAACCCTTTTCATAAAAGAATTTTATATCGTATCAATACGCTGCTTCCACTGATGAAGCGCGTTTTGCGTTGAGTTTCACATGCTAATTGGATCCGACACATACCGGGTAGAAAAAGTTTTGATAACCTTGACAGCGTTGATTTGGGTAACATCATTATGGAATGTGTATAATAATTATATTATTTGGATTTGTGCTGCTTACGCGATTTATACCGGCAGGCAAGGTATGTCAAAACTTGCCTGGCGTGACGTCACATTTTTTCTCCCCGTCATTTTATTTTTTGTTTACGTAACAGGCCTGCTCTGGTCCGACGATTTATTTGTAGGGTATAAGCAAGTTGAGAAGCGAATTGTATTGGGCATATTCCCATTGATATTTTTTTTCCTGAGAAATAAACTAATACAATTGGATATTACGTATATGCTATATGTATTTGTGTTTTTCTGTATCGCAATTTCTTTTATATGCTGTGCATATGCAGCGTGGCAATCGGTTCATTATGGAAGCCTCAAAGTTGTCGGGCAGTTGGAGCGGAGCTATTATTATTTTTCATACAAGCATCTAACGCAGACGGTACGCCTTGATCCTATTTATGTCAGTCTTTATATAAATTTTGCTATCATCATCATCTTGTTCCGCCCGTTTAAAAACAAAGCCCTTACGGTTATAATGCTCATTTACTTCTTACTATTTAATGTATTAGTTGCTTCAAAAGCGGGGATAATCGGACTATTCGTCATTTTTGCTTTGTATCTCCTGGGACGCGTTAAAAATAAATTCATCGCTGTAAGCGCTTGTATTCTGATAATGGCATTGCTAATATGGGCAGTGGAATCGTCAAAATTTTTAAGGGAGAGATTTCTTGTATCAACCCAATTTAACTACGAATTACCCTGGCTTGGCGATTGGAACAGTACGTCCCAGCGACTGGCAATTTGGACCTGTGCTGTGGAGACAATAGAAAAAACGTTCCCGTTCGGGTCTGGTACGTCTGATGGGCAACAAGCACTCAATAAGACCTACAAGTTGAAAAACTATGTAAGGGGATATGAGGATGAATACAATGCTCATAGTGAGTACCTTTATACTTTGTTAGATACGGGTGTCTTCGGATTAGCCGCACTTCTATTAATTTTCGTGTGGCCGGCTATTCGATCGATTAAATATCGTGATAGCTTATTCATGTATTTCCTGATTCTTATATTTTTTTATTTCTTTGTCGAGACTGTCCTAGCACGTCGCGCGGGTTTGGTTTTCTTTTCCTTTTTTTACAGCCTATTAGTTTTAAACGGATTGATGGAACAACCCAGGCCTAAGCCTACTACTTCTGATGAAATTTGACTTAACGGTTTCAATTGTTGCTTACAAGAATGACGTTCATGGTTTGAAATCGGCCATTGAAAGTTCGCTAAATACGCGATTAAACATTAAACTCTATTTGATCGATAATTCTCCGCAAGACCAACTCAGGAAGCTTTGTCATCATCCGAATTGTGAATATACTTTTAACAATGAAAACCTTGGATTCGGTAAAGCCCACAATATTGCCTTACGCAAAGCATTATCGGTTTCTAAATACCATCTCGTATTAAACCCTGATATCTATTTTGACAAGGGAATACTTGAAAATTTATTTGAGTACATGGAAAAGCATCCGGATGTAGGTCAAATAATGCCCAAGATTTTGTATCCAACGGGGGATGTTCAGCATCTGTGTAAACTTTTGCCATCCCCGGTGGATTTGTTTTTACGAAGGTTTTTTCCCTGGTTTCCCGGAGCTCAAAAAAGGAATAAACGGTATGAGTTAATAAATAGCGGATATAATAAAATAATGAATATCCCGTATTTGTCGGGATGCTTTATGTTTTTGAGAAACTCAGTATTTCATGAAATTAGCTTTTTTGATGAACGCATCTTTATGTACATAGAAGATGCAGATTTAACTCGCCGGATTCATCAGCGATATAAAACATTGTTCTACCCCGAATTGCACGTTTATCACCATTACCATAAAGGTTCTTATAAAAACTTAAGGCTTATGCTCTATAATATTCATGGCGCATTTGTTTATTTTAATAAATGGGGTTGGTTTCTTGATGATGAACGCAAAAAAATCAATACAAGAGTCGTAAGCGACTATTTACCCGACTAATGTTTACCACGTTACAATGGCATATTTTATTAAATCGTCGATATAGCAGCTGCTAATTCTATCGCAAATTCCTTGTTCTTAGTCAGCTGCGTGAAAATAAGGTTCAGAATCTGTTCTGGTCAGGAGTTTTACTACCATATTAGTTTAATGTGCCTTAAATTGCAACTTTGACAGACGTACTAGCTCCGCATTGTAGATCAAAACAATCTTCGAATGAACGCCATATCCCTGTGGCCGTTTATTTTTCATCGCTGTGCCTCGTTATCTGAAACATTACTCCTTGACGAAGGATCTTATGTAAATCTAAGGTGCGAACCTCATTACAGCAAAGGAGCGTACAAAAATTTTAAGCTTATGCTGTATAATATTCATGGAACGTTTATTTACTTTAGCAAATTGGGATGATTCTTTGATAAAGAGCGGCGTGAGGTGAATGAGAAAGTCGTGCGTGAATCTCAATAATACTGCCGGCCTCATACAGTAGATTTATTATTTGGAGCAATTATATAATCATGGGGAGGACTCTGTTGACTGGCGCGTCAGGTTTTATCGGAAGTCATTTCCATAACCTGATACCCGATAAGAATTTTATTAACCTTGATCTCCGGGAGCCCTCTTTTCCCTCGGAGGCCACCTACGTCGCCGGCGACATTCGCGTAGAAGATGACATACGCAAGGCAATCACCGGAAATAACATTTCAACAATTCTTTCACTTGCGGCAAAGCATCACGATTTTGGTATCGGGCACGATGAATATTTCGATACAAACAAAGAAGGAATGAGCATCCTGTGCAAGGTGGCCGCAGAATTTGGTATCAAGGAAATAGTATTCTATTCGTCTGTCGCGGTATACGGCATCTCAGAAAATGTTTCAACGGAAATCATGACGCCTTTGCCTGATTCACCGTATGGCGCGTCGAAACTTGCCGGCGAGAAAGTGTTACTTAAGTGGGCAGCAGAAGATCCAACCCGTAAGGTGCTTATCATCCGCCCGACGCTTGTCTACGGACCAAATAATCTGGCGAACATGCGTAACCTAATTCGCCAGATCGATTCGGGTTTGTTCTTTCACGTCGGTAAGGCCAACAACGTCAAGTCTATAGCTTATGTCGAGAATGTCGTCAAGGCGACCTTATACCTGATGGCCAGAATGCAACCTGGCGTTGCAATCTATAACTATGCTGATGAGCCTCAACTAACAACCAGAGAGATCGGTGATGTCATTGCCCATGCACTGCAAAAGAAAATCAGGCTGACGATACCGAAAAGACTTGGTTTGATGATGGGGATTCCGTTTGATTTGGCAATTAAGTTATCGGGAAAAAACCTGCCGATTTCTTCGGCCCGGATAAAAAAACTAGCGACCTCTACGCACCACTCTGCCGAGAAAATTTTCTCCGCAGGATTTAAAGCAGAATACACAACTATTGACGGACTAAAGAAGATGGTCGAATGGTATAAGCGAAAGAAAAAAGAGGAATATCTTGACTCCTGAACCGCTCTAAATTACTGTTTTTCCTAATTTTACCACCTTTTGCTTTAACCTATGGCCGAAGAGCTCGCAGCAGCAATCACCTCATTCGTTATCGCCTTCCTTATCGTCCCGGTGATCATTAAATATTCGCTGCGAAAGAATCTCGTCGATATCCCGGGCAGAAGAAAAATCCATAAAAAAATTACCCCCTCGATGGGAGGGATCGCAATCTTCCTGGGTTTTTTTACATCCTCCGTGATCTGGATAGACATTCAGGGCTTGGGTTACATCAAATTTATACTCGTCGCGATGTTCGTCATATTTTTTATCGGCGTCCGTGACGACCTTGTTCCCTTGCGCGCAATGATCAAACTAGTCGGCCAGATCATGGCCGCCTCACTGGTTATCTTCCTGTTCGACCTGCGAATAAAGACATTCTATGGCTTGTTTGGCGTCTCGGAACTGCCAGTTGTCCTAAGCTATCTCATTACATACTTGACAATCATCGTCATTACAAACTCGTTCAATCTTATTGACGGTCTCGATGGACTGGCCGGCACGATTGCCATCGTCGCATTGCTGGCTTTCGGGATCTGGTTCTTCCTGGTGGACCAAAAGATTTTCGCCATCCTGTCATTCGCCATGCTGGGGTCGATCTTTGCCTTCCTGATATTCAACTGGGAGCCTTCGGAAGTCTTTATGGGCGATACGGGTGCGCTGGTGATTGGCATGATGCTCGCAATCCTGTCCATTCGTTTCATTAATGTGAATTACAGCCTCCCCTTAATGACACCCTACAAGTTTAATGGATCGGTTGGGACAGCGGCCTGTATCATCATTATTCCCCTTGTAGATACGCTGCGCATTGTCATCTTGCGGCTTTCAAAGAAGCAGTCACCGTTTTTGCCAGACAAGAGTCACATCCATCATGCTATTATGAGGCTGGGAATGACGCACAGTCAAACTACCCTGATACTGGCTGGCGTTCAAATGTCGTATATCGGCCTGGCAGTCGTTTTTCATAATTATGCGGATACCTACATATTATCTGGCGTGCTCATATTTTCGTTTTTGCTAAGCGTCACGCTTGATCGGTTGATTCTCAGCCGGCTCTCTGACTGACGGTGCACACATTGGCGTATCAGGCTCCAAAGTCTTAATTTTGGGTAAAAAAAATGGACACGCTGGAGGAACGCATAAAGAATTTGCTTGACGAGGTGGACGCCTATGTGGCGAATGGCAAGCAAGGTCTTGACGCCTTTCGCATGAAATTTATCAGCCGCAAGGGCGCGGTGGGTGAGCTGTTCGAGGAAATGAAGAAGGTACCTTCAGACCGGAAGAAAAGCGTCGGCAAAATTCTCAATCAGCTTAAGCAGGCAGCGGAAGGAAAGCTTGCCGAGCTTTCAGCAGCGGGTGAGTCTGCCGGCAGCGCGCGTCCGGATATTGACCTTACGCTTCCGCCAATTCCCAACCAGGTTGGAAATCTTCACCCCCTTAGTTTAACACGTTACAGGATCATCGAGATCTTTGAGCGGCTGGGCTTTAATGTAGCCGACGGACCAGAGATTGAAGACGACTGGCACAATTTCACGGCATTGAATTTCCCGGAGAACCATCCTGCGCGCGAAATGCAGGATACGTTCTTCGTTGAAAAAAAAGGCGAAGCGGGAAGCCAGCAGGACGTTGTGCTGCGCACGCATACTTCGAACGTGCAGATCCGGTTGATGCAGAAGCAAAAGCCACCGATACGCGCCATCATGCCCGGCAGAGTTTACAGGAATGAAGCCATCTCGGCGCGCGCACATTGTTTCTTTCACCAGGTCGAAGGTCTTTATGTTGACAAAAACGTTGGCTTTGCGGACCTGAAGCAGACATTGTATCACTTTGCGAAAGAGCTGTATGGCAAAGACATTAAAATCAGGTTCCGGCCTTCGTTTTTCCCATTCACGGAGCCCAGCGCCGAGATAGATATATCGTGCCTTATTTGTCACGGCAAAGGATGCAACGTGTGCAAGTATTCAGGCTGGGTGGAAATTGCTGGTTCGGGAATGGTTCATCCGAATGTACTCCGGAATTGTAACGTCGACCCGGACGAATATACTGGCTTTGCTTTTGGCATGGGCATCGAACGTGTGACCATGCTGCGCTATCAGATCAATGACCTGAGACTTTTCTCTGAAAATGATGTGCGTTTCCTCCGTCAGTTCCAGTCCGTGATATAGGATGACCGTAGCGTCATCCTTCAACGACTTAAGCTGAATTTCGTGCCGCGTTAATAATTCCAAACATACACCGCAAAACCAGCTTGCGGTAGATCTGTTCATTTGGTTTTTCCGAGGCATTCAGACTCCGAAGCTGCTGTAAGGCGTACTGCTGTATGGTAATCAACGGCAAGACTATCCGCTCGCGAAGCTTTACAGAATCGCGGTTGGAAGGATTGTTTTCCATGAGCTCCGACAGCTGCGAAACTTCCAGGATCATTTCTGACGAGAGCTTGTACTCCGCATACATCTTCTTCCAGAATTCGCTGAACTCCTTGTCCTTGGCGAGATAGGCTGTCGCGGGATAATAGGTCTTCGTCAGCGACATCATGCTGTTACTTAACAGTGTGCGGAAGAATAACGATTCCTGAAATAATGTTGTGAGCTCGGGTAGTTTTCCCTGCTTCTTTAACGCTTTGATCGCCGATCCGACGCCGTAGAAGCCTGGAATGTTTTGCTTCATTTGAGCCCACGACCCGACGAAAGGTATAGCGCGCAGGTCTTCGAACTTGAGGCTACCCTGATTGCGTTTGGCCGGCCGCGAACCGACATTGGCATCACCAAAGAATGACAATGGCGTGATCTTTTCCAGATACGGAACGAACTTCGGATGCTGCTTGAGGCCGAGATAGGCTTTATGCCCCTCGTCGGCGAGTGCATTCATTACAGTTTGTTGCGCGTCCGTCATGCCGTTGGTGTTCTTGAATATCGCATTCTTAAGGCCCGCTGACAGAAGCTGTTCCAGATTGTACCTGCAGGTTACGGCTTTGCCGAAATTTGAGCTGATGGTCTGGCCCTGAATCGTTATCTGAACTTCCTTGTCTTCAATTGTATCGCCCAGCGATGCATAGAAATCATGTGTGTTGCCACCGCCGCGCGCAGGCGGGCCACCCCGGCCATCAAAAAATACGGCGACGAAACCATGCTCGCGCGTAATGCGGGTAAGGTTCTCTTTCGCTTGAAAAATGGACCAGTTGGCGCGCAGATAACCTCCATCCTTGGTGCCGTCGGAAAAACCAAGCATGATGGTTTGCCTCTTGCCCCTGCGGTTCAAATGCTCACGGTACGCCCGGATATTGTACAATGCCGACATAACTGAAGGGGCATGCGCAAGATCTTCGATGGTCTCGAACAGTGGTACGACGTCAAGCAACAGCCCGCTGTCATCTCCCAGGATAAGTTGGGCAAGCTTGTATACCTTGATCACATCGAGGGCAGACTGGCAATTGCTTATGACATAGCGATGACATCCTTCAACACCGTTCTTTTTCTGAATCAAACCGATGACGCTGATACTTTCCAGTAATTCCGTCACGAATTCATCTTCGAATTTAATGGTCATCGGGTTGAACTTGAGTCCGAGTAACGCGTCGATCTTTTCACTCTCTGACTGGGTGTCGAACGTTTTCAGACTTTTATGTTTCGGCTTTAATTTTTCCAGAATGGCGTCCCATGCATAGGCGTGCTTCCGGCTGTCCTGCCTTACATCCATGCTGGCGAAATAAAACCCAAAGACACGCACTTTCAGGATGAATCCGTCAAGGAGGTTGAGGAACAAACCCTTATGATCTCTGATTAACACTTCACGCACTTCGAAGAGGTCGTTGAGCAAGGCATCGGGATGTTCATACACTTCTCCCCCTCCGCCATACGCTACGGGATAAATTTTCCTTTCTGCCAGTGCAATGATGTGGTCGACGCCCTTGAAGGTAAGTCGCCTCTTCAGATAACGCAGATCGCGGTGATAGCATTTCATCAGGGTTTGCTGCAGGTGATTGGCAACTTTCTCAGTGATATCATGTGTCACAAAGGGATTGCCATCGCGATCGCCTCCGGGCCAGAATCCAATTTTGATAAGTTCGTAGTTAACCCATTCCTCCAGCTTCATATTCAGTCCATTCATCAGTCTGACGATGATATCGGGAATAACCGGATAAAAGACGTTTTCCAAAAACCACGATAGGCTTACCGCCTCATCGAACGGAGTTGGTTTTTGTTTGTTGATGATGGGTGTTTTCCCAAGTTGCCGTAGCAGCAGATTAATGCTCTCCAACCTGTTTTCCCGAATGACCAGTTCCAGGTCATTGAGGATGGCCAAAACGTTGCCAGGATAGAATTGTGTCGGGTGGGCAGTAAGCACAATCCTCACGCTGAATGTCTCAAGTTTTTTTCTGAGCGCGTCCATGGCATTTTCTGATGAGGCCCTTAGCAATAGTTCAGATACCGTACCCCTTCCTTTCAAATCGTTTACATCTCCAAAGGCCGCGTCTTCGACGGAATCAAAAAGTACCACCTGCCGTTCAATATATTGGATAAACCCGAAGAGCAGGGCAAACTGTTCTTCACGCGTCGCCTGTGGCGTATAATCCTTAAAGAATTTGTTGATAATCCACCTGGGATCCTTTCCCTTCTGATAATCACGCTCACAGGATTGCTGAAGAAGGGGTAACAACGTGCCCGTCCTGTATATACCTGAATAAGGAAGGTTCAGGAAGAGACTGTTGTACATGTGATACCGCGTGGATACAGTCTCGTTAAATTGGCTTGCCATGAAGAGGGATTGAATACTGGCAAAGGTATCAAATACGCTTAAACGCGCAAGCGGGCGAATGCTGGGGGGTAAGAGTAGCTTCAGCTACAAGCAGCAAGCCTGTTCATCTAATAGGTTATTGATGTGCCAGCCTGATGGACTTTAGCGAATGCGAGGGAACCATCGTGCGCGGACTTTCCATTTCCGGCGGTGAACTTTCACTACTCGGTGTGATGGCTTGTAGCTTCAAGCTTGCAGCTTTTCGCCGAAGCTTGCCGCTTTCATTATTCTTCTTATTTTTAGCTTTACAATAACCTAACCCCGGTAAGATGAGTTTGTTCATCAAGAAACCTTTGGCCCAGCTGATGGAGCAGGGCGCTATCTCAGAAAAAGGATTGAAGCGCACGCTTGGTGCAGGCAATCTCGTCGCGCTGGGTATCGGAGCAATTATTGGCGCAGGTCTGTTTGTCAGGACTGCCGCGGCTGCCGGTGACTCGGCGGGGCCGGCAGTGGTGATCTCCTTTGTTGTCGCTGCGGTGGGTTGTGCTTTTGCTGGGTTGTGCTACGCAGAATTTGCCTCTATGATCCCGGTGGCGGGTAGCGCATATACTTATGCTTACGTAACCATGGGGGAATTTGTCGCATGGATCATCGGTTGGGCGTTGGTGCTGGAATATGCTTTGGCTGCCGCCACGGTGTCCATTGCATGGAGTGAATATCTGAATAACTTACTCATTAGTCTGGACATAGGGGCGATCCCATATCAATGGTGTCATTCGCCAATGGAAACGAGCACGGCAGGAGTTCAGGGAATTATTAATCTTCCGGCGCTCTTCATACTGTTCGTGTTATCACTCATTCTCATTAAGGGTACGAAAGAATCCGCCACAGTCAATGCCATCATTGTAGTCGTGAAAGTTTCTATTGTTCTGGTATTCATTTTTGTAGGATGGCAATTTATTAACCCTGCGAATTACGAGCCATTCATGATACCCGCGGACACACCTGGACACGAAGCGTGGAACAGACATGGATGGGGTGGGGTGTTCGGAGGTGCAGCTGTTGTGTTTTTTGCCTTTATCGGATTTGATGCCGTTTCAACTGCCGCTCAGGAGGCGAAAAATCCTAAACGTGATATGCCGATCGGCATTTTGGGCTCGCTGATAGTATGTACGATCTTGTATATTTTGTTTTCACATGTACTGACCGGGATAGCCAACTGGCAGGAATTTAAGGTGGCAGGGAAGGAAGCGTCAGTGGCATACGCCATTCAGACATACATGCACGGATATGGATGGCTGGGTATGCTGATTACGATCGCCATATTGGCCGGATTCTCGTCTGTTATTCTTGTAATGCTAATGGGGCAGTCGCGCGTCTTCTACACGATGTCTAAGGACGGGTTGATCCCAAAGGTGTTTTCTGACCTTCATCCGGAGTTCAGGACACCCTATAAATCAAACATGATCTTATTTGTTTTCGTAGGGCTATTCGCGGGATTTATTCCTGGATCTGTCGCGGGCGATCTGACGAGCATCGGAACGTTGTTTGCATTCGTTATGGTGTGCGCGGGCGTGTGGGTACTGCGGATAAAGAACCCTGGGGCTATACGCCCGTTTAAAACACCGCTGGTTCCTGTCGTTCCTTTGCTTGGAATGTTGATCTGCTTCGGTATGATTGTCTCTTTACCCGCGGACACCCTCATGGCCGCCGTGGGCTGGATGATTATTGGTCTTGTTGTGTATTTTGCTTATAGTAAAGCCAATAGTAACCTGAGAAAGGGGTAGGGCGTTATTTATGAATAGCTAACGAATTACTTTTTTATACCTTTTGTCTCATGGCCAAGATCAGCAAGCAATAAATTATTTATCGGAATGAGAGAAGAGCCGGTGAGTTCAGACAGTATCCAGCGAATGGTTTTTAGATATCAATATCTTTTTCCTGATAAGACTTTACCCCGTCAAACCATCCGCATGAGTGTAACAAGAAACTTATTGAAGGAAGGCAAGGACATTAGAATCGTACAAGTCTACATGGGACACAAAAGCCCAGGCACGACTGAGAAATACAAGCAGAGCCACACCGAAGAACTGAAAGCTGAAATACAAAAGTATCACCCGCTTAAGTAAAAAAATGAAACCGAAAAGAGCTGTAAAATTTTTATCTTTGGAGAATCAAAACGAAAACATTACGGACGTTCAATCAACCAAATACGCAATTATAGAAAAGGTGATCCAAACCAATGATGAAGATCTTTTAAACGAAGTGCAAGCTATTTTGGAAGGGGAAGAAATTATTTTGACCGATTGGCAGAAGGAAGAATTAGATAAACGTTCATCACGTCACAAAACTGGAGAATCAAAAAGCTTCACATGGGAAGAAGTTAAAAAAAGAGCACGGTCAGGCATATGAATTATGAATTGATCTTCAAAGAAGAAGCAGACCGTGAAGTTATAGAAGGCTATATCTGGTATGAAAAACAGCAACCTGGACTTGGAGAACTTTTTTTGGAAGAAGTTGAATCCCCGTCTTTATGCCATAAGGCACAACAATAAAAGAGCCGCAGTACTAAGACGCTTTTCCTTATCTCATTGTGTATGAACAGATAGAAAAGCAAATAGTTGTTTACGCAGTATTTAACACAAACCAAAACCCACGCAAATTAAAGGATAGAGGTTAGTTCTAAAGAACCCACTTCATTAGCTTTTAATCCAAGTCTGTCCCAGGAAGATCCTCACGCTCCCGCCACGCACGACGGCAACGCTCCTTCCAGCCATCCTGACGGCATGGCAACAGAGCAGCGGAGAGCAAGGGTGTCGCGGGCGACC
>JANNPM010000564.1:0-8943 GCA_031400145.1 Chryseolinea sp.
CCAAAAGATGAAATTGGAGGAACGGGTCCTGCAGCAGACGGCAGAAGTCATAGCGCAACGCGATTTCCTTGAAGCGAGAACTCAAGACATGAAATTGCTCCATGAACAACAGCAAGAGCAAACATTAAATCTCCAATCTCTGAATCAGGCCTTGGTACAAAAGCAGGAAGAAATTGTCGCAAAGCGGGAGGAAACTGAAATTGCACGACAGGAAGCTGAACGGGCCAATCAGGCTAAGAGTGTTTTTCTTGCTACAATGAGCCATGAGATCCGAACGCCGATGAACGGCGTGCTTGGAATGGCTTCGCTGCTCGCTGAAACCACGCTTACGCCGGAACAACAGGAGTATACTAACATGATCAGAAGCAGTGGTGATTCACTTCTTACCGTTATCAATGACATTCTTGATTTCTCAAAGATAGAATCAGACAGTCTTGAATTAGAAGGGCATCCGTTTGACTTACGAAAATGCGTGGAAGAAGTTATGGATACATTCTCCGCCAAATTGGCACAAAGCGGATTGGATCTTTTGTATGAAATAGACTTCAAAATACCCCTTAAGATAATTGGGGACGATCATCGATTGCGGCAGATCTTGCTTAACCTCATTAGCAATGCAATAAAGTTTACGCACCAGGGTGAAATATTTTTGAGTATACAATTGAGCAATATCAATATCGAAGAACTGGAGTTGGCATTTGAGGTTCGCGATACAGGAATTGGGATCCCGGCGGACAAACTTTCCAGATTATTCAAAGCATTCTCTCAGGTCGACTCATCCACAACCCGCAAATATGGTGGCACTGGATTGGGGCTGGTTATCAGTGAGCGGCTCATAAAGTTAATGAAAGGCACCATCAGTGTTAAGAGCACGCCCCGTGAAGGTACAACGGTTAGTTTCACGACAAAGAACCTTTGTGACAAGGCATCGATAAATGACAAGGCAGATTATTGCCCCGTTGGAAGTAAAGGAAAAAAGGTACTGCTGGTCGACAGTAATCCTACAAGCATCAGGATAAATAACAAGATACTTGCCCATTGGAGCTTGGATGTCACATTGGCAACATCCGGTAAACAGGCATTGACAATAATGGCCGCGGCGCAGTCAGATCATTTTGACCTGGTCATTGCTGATATGCAACTGCCGGAAATGGATGCATTGGAGTTCCCTCAACACATTAGAGCAACATATCCGTTGATACCAATCATCTTACTGAGCACGATTGGCAAACAAGCCAGCCTAATGACACGTCTTTGCAATGCCGTGATATCAAAGCCAGTGAAACTGCAACAACTTAGTCAGAGTATTCATGCGGCCTTAGCGTCAGAGGCAAATGTTAATCCCGTGGCTGAAAAGTTATCAAATCAGGTATTGTCGGAGGATTTCGCTGCAAAATACCCGCTTCGGATATTGCTCGCGGAGGACAACCTTGTCAATCAAAAATTGACTGTCCGTGTATTGGCGAAATTGGGATATCATAAAATCACCGTCGCATGTAATGGCATGGATGCTATCGAAAGATTTGGTGATCAATTCTACGATATCATCCTGATGGATGTGCAGATGCCGGAGATGGATGGGCTTGAAGCCACGCGTTTAATCCGCCAAAAACAATACCATCAACCGGTAATAATAGCAGTTACAGCAAACGTGATGACCGAAGATAGAGAAGCATGCAGGAGGGCTGGAATGGATGATTACCTCAGCAAGCCTATTAAGCTTGAACTGCTGGTAGTCTTACTCGAAAAGTGGGCGTTGGAAATTAAGCGCAGGGCCTGAACTATGTTGGGGAATATCCGATTTGAAACTTATACGCGTTATGCTGCCAAGGTTATCAGTTTTTCTCGCAGTTTTAAGAAATCGCTTGATTTGTAGAAGTACGTGGCCTCCTGATTTAAACGACCCGGGCTTAATACAATTTCAAGGATAATTACCGATGATAACCACTCCTTGCAATTATGACGGCAACGCCATAACCTGCATTCTTATCGATTCAGTAAAGGAACAGCAAGTTGAAATTAACGCCTTGAAGAACGAATTGGCGTTACAAAATCAGAGGCTTTTCAAATTAGAAGAAAAGTTAAATTATCAGGTAATCTCGCAGGAGTACGAGATTGCCCGATTTATGGAATTAGGTAATCCTCTGATACATCCAGCGAGACTATTAGCCAATTTCATCCTGTAAATAAAGCAGGCGGGTAGGAGCTGATTTAATCCATCGCCATCCTTACTCATACCAGTGTTAATCGTCAAATCTTTGGTGCGTCGGCATAGGTTGAAGTTATTATACATATGAAAAAAATTCTATCGTTTATTGCAGCGTTCACCGCGGTGTTTCAGTTTGCCACAGCACAAAATATTGGGATCAATACAACTGGCGCCGCACCGGCAAGTTCTGCTATGTTGGATATTGACGCTACAAATAAGGGGCTGTTGATTCCGAGAATAGCATTGACTTCCGCTGACGATTCAAGTCCTGTCATTTCCCCTGTTGTCAGCCTCATGGTATACAACACGGCCAGCTCGGGGACAGCACCGAATGATGTTGAACCAGGCTATTACTATTGGAATGGTGCCGTCTGGATTCCGTTTACAAATAGCATATCCGCCGCCGCCTGGGCATTGGGTGGGAATGCACTGAGCGGCAATCGAAACTTTGGTACTACGACTAACTACCCCATTCCCTTTATTGCGGACAACATTGAGAGGATGAGACTCTTTGCAAGTGGAAGTCTTGCCCTGGGGGCCACATCGCTGAATGTACCGAACCCTGAGAAGTTTTTAGTAGATGCAGGCGTGACGTCTTCAGTGAATGCAATTGTAGCCAAAGGTACTATCGATAATTACCTTCGGATGAATATTCAAAATTTATCGGACGGCCCGTCGGCATCATCCAACTTTGTCGCTACTGCGGATAATGGATCTGAAGCCACAAACTCCATCGATATGGGTATCAATGGTAGCACATTCGCCACGGGACTTATGGGCGAACCGAACGATGCCTATCTCTACACGACTGGTCAGGACCTTTTATTGGGAACGGCAGTTTCCACTAAATCTATTGTATTCATTACGGGTGGAACCTCTAAAGCATCTGATGAAAAAATGCGGATCAATGGCTCTGGTCTGGTAGGAATAGGAAACAATACGCCAACGGAACGGCTGGATGTAACCGGGAATCTTAAGCTCAGTGGCGCTTTCAAGCCGGACGATATCGCGGGAGATTTAGGTTTCATATTGACGTCAAACGGGGAAGATGAAGCACCGACCTGGAAGGCTCCTGTTGCCGCACTGGGCTTAACGCCCTGGGCTTTGAACGGCAATGCAGTCGCGTCCACTAGCAGCCTTGGGACCACCAGTGCTTTTGACCTTCCTTTTATTACAACCAATACCGAGAAAATGAGACTCTTTGCGAGTGGTGGACTTGCCATTGGCGCTACTGCGCTGGCTTCACCTAATCCTGAGAAATTATTGGTAAGCGCGGGCACCACGACGTCCGTCAACGCTATTGTCGCGACAGGCAGCATTAATAACTACCTGCAGATAAACGTTAAAAATGGTTCTGGAGGTACGGCTGCATCCTCCGACCTTGTCGCTACGGCAAACAACGGCAGCGAAACGGCTAACTATATCGATATGGGTATCAATGGTTCAGGAAATGCAAGTACGGTGATGGGAGATGCCAATGATGCTTATCTGTATAACCTCGGTCAAGATCTTTTGATAGGAACCGGAACTGCGGGAAAAACACTTGTATTCATGACAGGTGGTACATCACAGCTGACGAATGAAAGGATGCGGATAGGCGCAACGGGCCTGGTCGGCATCGGAGTCATTACACCCGCCCAAAAGTTGGATGTGGCTGGTAATTTCAAGCTTACAGGCGCTTTTATGCCTGCGGGAGCTGCGGGAACTGCGGGCCAGCTGCTTAGCTCAACCGGACTAGGCACTTCACCGACATGGCTCGACGCTCCATCTGTCGTTGGAGGCATTGCCTGGTCCTTAGGGGGTAATATCCTGGCTGCCGAGCAAAAGCTGGGTCCCATTTCTAACCACGCCTTACCCTTCATTACGAATAACACCGAAAAGATGAGGCTTTTTAGTAACGGGGCGCTGGCCATTGGTGCCACGGTTCTCAGCGGTTCTCAACCTGAAAAATTATTGGTCAATGCCGGAACAACGTCTTCCTACAATCTCATCAGCGCCAGGGGGAGCATCAATAATTATCTTCAGCTAAATGTTCAGAATACGTCTTCGGGCGTTTCTGCAAGCTCCGACCTCGTGGCCACCGCCGATAACGGCGACGAAACGGTAAACTTCGTTGACCTTGGTATTAATTCCAGTCTGTACAGTGGTACTGCCATATTAGGCGGCGCCAACAACGCATACCTATACAGCACTGGCAATGATTTCGTAATAGGCAATGCCACTGCTGCTAAGAGTTTACTGTTCTTTACCGGAGGTACAGCGGGTGCCAACGAACGAATGACCATAACCGGAACGGGGAACGTAGGCATTGGCATCAATACCCCCAACTCTACTTTGACAGTGAATGGTTCGTTGACAATGAAATATAGGTCTGGAAGCGGAGCCTACACACTCCTGGATACAGACCACGTCGTGATCAATACAGGAAGTGCGGCTTCATGGACGCTGCCTGCGGCTGCTGCCGGTAATGCGGGTAGAATTTATCGACTTATTAATCAGGGTACCGGGAGTATAACGCTGACCCAGTCCGTCACAACCGCAAATGCAACATCAACTACAACGCTTCCGGCCGGTGCGACCGGCAATTTCGAGATTATTTCCGATGGTTCGGCCTGGAGAAAAATAAACTGAGTTCAGACCATAAAAACCATGACCAGATCACATCTGACCAGGATACTTTTTTCGCTAACCGGACTATGCCTTACATGCTCATTCTCCAATGCGCAGTCGAGACTTGTCCTGAACGGAGGGATCATTACCATTGCTCAAGGCGCTTACGTGGTCATTGACAATCCTAATGCAAATGCGATTACCAGAACCACTGGTCATATAATCAGTGAGGGGTCGGATAACCAGATCAAGTGGAATATCAGCACAACAACAGGTGCCTATACAATCCCCTGGGGATATGGTTCAACTTCCTATATTCCACTCACATTTACAAAGACGGCGGGGGTCGGCGCCGGCTATTTTCTTTTTTCTACTTACCATACCACCCCGGATAACGCGCAGTTACCTCCCGGTGTCACTAACGTGGATGATGCCAATGCCGTAGACAATTCATTGTTTGTCTCCGATCGCTTTTGGCAGATTAACGCGCAGTCTTACACAACTAAACCAACACTTACAGATCTTGCATTTACCTACCTCGACGCTGAGAATACTGCTCCTAATACGATTGTTGAAGAATACCTGAAAGTGAAACGTTATAACAGCAGCCTGGATAGCTGGACTGACAACATACTCGTCAGCACAGTGAATACCACGACCAATATCGTAACCGTTGCCCTTGTGGATGAAGCCAATCTCGAAGCCTGGTGGATGTTAGGGGCTATGAGTCCAAATCGTTATTGGGTTGCACCTACCAACTCTACCACTAACCTATCAGCAAACTGGTCAGAAACTTCCGGTGGATTAGGAAATGCGGGAGTTCCGACGATTGAGAATGCAGTATTCTTTGACGGTGCGGGCGATTTCAACTGTTCAATAGACGCCGCGCTTTCCGCACTAAGCATTTCCGTCGAGCCAGACTATACGGGAGTGATCACGCAAGGTTCTCACGCCATAACGGTCAACACTGACGCTACATTTTCCGGAGGATCTTTCGTCGGTGGTGCAGCCAACCTCACCGTTAACGGTAACCTTACCATTTCCGGAACAGCCTTCTCGGCGCCAACGCAGAGCATATTTGCCGGAGGAGACTTCAGTGTAACGGGTGGCGCCTTTTCGCATAACAACGGGACCATTATTTTTGCTGGTACCGGCGCGACGCAAAATATCACCAGCACGAGCGCTACAACATTCAACAACATTTCCCTTGCCAACACCGCTACTCCTGGGGTGGCCGTTCAAAGTGATCAAAACCTTGCCGGAACGCTGACCCTTGCTGAAAATACTAATTTCGATGCCGATGGAACTGGCAACACTGCCGTTTTTAGACTGCTTTCGGCCGGAGATGATCCAACACTGGATGCATCAGTTGGCATACTTCCAACGGGTGCCCTGGTATCAGGTCGGGTTACCGTTCAGCGTTTCATGACGGAAGAGGGATTGAACAATGGTCGCATATATCGATACATCTCATCGCCCGTTCAAAATGCACCAGTATCCGATATTCAGCAGGAAATACCAGTCACGGGTACATTTACTGGACGCAGCACTTGCACAGGATGTGTCTCCGCCGCTCAGTCAATGTTCTCTTACAATGAAACTGTAATAACAGATAGCGATGCCAGTGGTAGCCATACCGAACATGATGGGTATGTTGACTACCCCAATGCGGCAAATTCTGAAGTATTTCAACCAGCCCGGGGTTATGCCATATTCGTCCGGGCCAATATCATCCCTTCAGCCATGTGGGATCTCCGCGGTGTGATCAATCGCGGAAATGACGCGCCTGTAATCTTCCCGGTAACGTACACATCCTCAGGGCAGCTCCCATATGACGGCTGGAATCTTGTCGGTAACCCGTTTCCTTCGACTATTGATTGGGATGCATCATCTGGTTGGACGAAGTCTAACCTGGATGCAGCTGTCTATGTTACTAATAACGACGGTCCAGGCCTTATTTATGCAACATACATTGGCGGCATTGGTGTGAATGGCGGTTCGCGATACATTGCTACGGGTCAGGGATTTTGGGTGAAGGCGAGTGGTGCCGGCGCACCTGCATTGCAGGCAGATGAAAACATTAAGGCCGCCGGCGTTCAAACAACCTTCTTCCGCGAGGCAGCACCTGACAATTTAATCCGTATCACAATGGTAGGTGGAGCAGTCCGTGACGAGACGGTCATCCATTTCCGCGATGATGGCACCGACAATTTTGATTCCCAAGCCGATGCACTAAAGCTTACCAACAGCACATTCAACCTGTCTACCCTACAGCCCGATGGAAAGTCATTAGCCATTAACGCTATCGCTCCGCTGGCCTGTCTTAAAGAGATCAGCTTAAACGTAGAGAATGCAGTTGCCGGAAACTACCGGCTGAATTTTTCAGAATATGAATCATTTGATGAAAACATTGTGATCAGTCTGCTTGACAAGCTCAATGGTAAGAATACAAATATCAGAACCATTTCCGGTTACGATTTTTCAGTGTCTGCCGATCCTGCAAGTTACGGTAAGTCCAGATTCCAAGTAACTTTTGGATTGCCAACCCTAAATCCGGAATTACAGCTTTCTGTTACGAATGTCTGCCCCGGCGGGGAGGCAATTATTACAATCAACAATACGCAGCGGGGAGTTACCTACACGCCATCATCCGTTACCAACCCTTTCCTCGCTGCGGTTACAGGCAACGGATCCACGATGACCTTTTCGGTCCCCGCGTCAGTGTTACCAGGTGATGAAATCATGAACATCACATCATCGTGGGCCGGTTGCAGCGCGGAGGTTGAAGCAAATATTACCATCCATCTGTCACCAACAATTGAAGCTATCTCCGCATCGGGTGGAATCATCTGTATAGAAGGCAGCACCCTGCTCAGGGCGAGTGGCGCACCAGCAGGCGGATCATACAATTGGTACGAATCGGAAACTTCAAATCCAATTACCGGCCAGCACGCAGATTCGGTCCGAACAAAATTGCTGTTGAAGTCCACTACTTATTTTGTTGCCGTTGTCAACGAGTTCGGATGTGAAGGAAGTAAAAAGCCTGTTGTCGCTCATGTATCAAAATTTGATGAAGCGCAGATTACTTTATCCAGCACAGGCGATGCCTTGCTTTCCAATTATCCTGACCATAATCAGTGGTTTTTCAATGATAAGAAAGTAGCGCAGGGAACTGGGCCTTCCATTATACCAGACAGACCAGGAACTTATATGCTGCAGGTATTGATAGGAGCATGCGTTACATCCGCCGCATATGATTTCAGGATAACAGGAGTCGAGGACGAGGAGCAATACTACTTTTCTATATTCCCTAACCCTGTCTTAAAAGATTTTACACTTACCGTACCAAAGTCTTTCAGGGTTATCAATGAAATTGAATTGATCAATGGTGCTGGCCAGACAGTCTGGATACAGGAGGCAATAGATACAAACGAACGCGTCTTCTACATTGATATGTCGACCCTTCCCACGGGCGTGTATGTGCTCCGAATCTCCGGCAGCGTTGGTATCCATGAACAGAAGGTTATGAAGAGGTAGGGCCGGATAGCTGGTGGCTGACCCTGCGACTAAACTATTCTCGACCTGGCGAGTGCTTTAGCATCCCGGGTGCGAAGTTTTCATTCGGTTGTTGCCCGGTGTAGAAAAATATAGTCAACTGCCGCCAGCCTAACAGCGGGAATCCCAATCTTTTTATCGTCAGATCCGTTATATCGGTGTCAATAATCGATTTATAAGGCCGAGGATTGACTTTTCTTGTGGCAATATTATAAATTAGTCGTTGTTGCCGTTGGGCCGTAAAGGAGGCAGCGCTTTGGCACAATAATGACTAACATAGATTTAACATGCAAATGATTACCAGCTGAACACAGGCTGTTCGTTCATATCACAACAATTAAACAAATTATAAAATGAGAAGACTGCCGGTTTATTTATTGTTAGACACCTCAGGGTCCATGACGGGAGAGCCCATTGAAGCGGTGAAAAATGGTGTTCAGGTAATGATCAGTTCGTTGCGTCAGAATCCTCAGGCTATCGAAACAGCATTTATCAGCATCATAACGTTCGATAGTGTTGCCAAACAGATCATTCCGCTTACAGATCTCGCATCGTTTCAAATGGTGGAC
>JANNPM010000044.1:0-4720 GCA_031400145.1 Chryseolinea sp.
ACAACAACGTCGACGACAACGCACACCGGCCGCCGCCTGACCCACACATCTGAACGTGCTCGGTCTGCTGCGCGTCCCCTCCGCTCTGATCTCTCCTGCCGGGCTCACACCTTGATTCGCACGTGGTCGTAGTGTCTGGTCGCATCGATGTTGATGTGGTGGTCGTGGGGGCCGGGTTTGCCGGGATGTACATGCTGCACCGGGCGCGGGGGCTCGAGTTGCGGGTGACGGTGTTCGAGGCCGGCACGGACGTGGGTGGCACGTGGTACTGGAACCGGTACCCGGGCGCACGCTGCGACACGGAGAGCATGGAGTACTCGTACGGCTTCGACCACGCCCTGCAGCAGGAATGGGAGTGGACCGAGCGCTATGCCACGCAGCCGGAGATCCTGCGGTACGCGGAGTACGTCGCCGACCGGTTCGACCTGCGCCGCGACATCACGTTCGAGACGCGAGTCGTCAGCGCTCACTTCGACGAGGCGGGCGCAACCTGGCGGGTCACCGCCGACACCGGCGAGGAGGTCACAGCGCAGTTCGTCGTGATGGCCACCGGGTGCCTCTCGTCGGCCAACACCCCCGAGTTCCCGGGCATGGGCGACTACGGCGGCCGCCTCCTCCACACGGGGCGGTGGCCGCACGAACCGGTCGACCTCACCGGCGAGCGGGTCGCGGTCATCGGCACCGGGTCGTCGGGCATCCAGTCGATCCCGATCATCGCCGAGCAGGCGGCACACCTCACCGTGCTCCAGCGCACGCCCAACTACGCAGTCCCGGCCCACAACGGTCCGCTCGACCCCGAAGCGGTCGCGGCCCGCAAGGCCGATTACGACACGTTCCGCGCCGCCAATCGGCAGATGACCGCCGCCTTCGGATCCGACCTCCCGCGCAACGACACAATACGAAGCAATGTTCATTTCCGCAGCCATTGATACCAGCGTCATTGACAGAATCCTGTATGCAAGCGGCAAGGCGATCGACGGGATGTGACAGGTACTGAAGGCACAATACGCACTTTATGGTGAAAATCTTGAAAACACACCTATTTCATACATTGGAATCGTTTGATTTCAATGACATGGAGCCGACCAACTTTTATTGTGAAGCGATTATTAGTTAACTTTTCACTGACCAACATTTATCCATCGGAAGATTACCATGAGGAATCGTGCGCTTAAGTTAACAATCGGACTGGGTTCAGTGGGCCTGATCATTATCCTCTTCACTGTATTTGTGGAGCGTGGAATTCTAAAGACATACAACCAGAACCTTCCCTATATTTCAATGGCACAAAAGCTGAAAAGCGACGTGACCAATGCGCGAATTTCGTTTGAGGAGTTGCTGGATGGAGACCCGTCATTGAATTTTGATGCCGACGTACAAGGTTCATTAAAGGCCAGCCATGTTACCCTTAAGGGAATGTACGAAAACGCGCCTACCGAGGGCCGCGACTTCAGCGGCCTGCAAGATGAGGAGTCGAAGTTGCTATTAAAGCAGGCGATTTTTGACAACGAGAAAGTTGTTGAGGTGGCCAATACACGGTGGAAAGCTCATGTGGCATCCATCGTACCCGCCACAGATTCAACAGCTGCCATAGTGATGAGCAAGGCTGGTGACCCGCTCGCATTACAATCCGATTTGACATTTGATCAATTTCTCGCCTCGCTGCAAACGCTGCAAGATCACATTGAGACCAGGTTGTACAGTAAATCATCGTTGATGGGCATCCTATCCTGGGTGTCGATCACTTTGCTGGCGCTCGCCTTTGCCGGAATATGCTATTGGTTGTTTACCCTTCAGCAAAATTCCTCCCGGCTTGCAATGGAGCATGAGAAGGGGCTATTACAACAAGCTAAGGCTGTGAAATCTCTTTCCGGATTCATTGAAGCAATCTCGGCTGGCGATTATTCGGCGGATCTTGAATTGCAAGACGAGGGCAACAACCTTGGTAATACCCTGCTGAAGATGCGCGACAAACTGAAGATCAATGCAGATGACGACCGGAAGAGAAACTGGTCGAACTCGGGTCTTGCACAGATCGTTGACATATTGCGAGTAAATGCCAGCACGACCACAGAGCTATACGATAACATCATTAAATTTGTGGTAAAATATACCAGAAGTAACCAGGGCGGTCTTTTTATATTTAATGAAGAAAATGAGAGCGAGAAATTCCTGGAGTTAATGGCATGCTATGCCTTCGAAAGGAAGAAGTATCTGACAAAGAAGATTTTGCCTGGAGAGGGTTTGGTGGGCCAATGTTTTCTTGAAGGCGAAAAGATATATCTGCTGGAAGTGCCGGCAGAATATGTCACCATTACATCCGGTCTGGGCGATTCTCCTCCCAATGCCTTGTTAATTGTTCCCCTCAAGGTAAACGAAAAAATATTTGGCGTGCTCGAATTGGCGACGTTCGAAAAGTATGCTACCCATGAAATTGAACTCGTTGAAAAACTGACGGAGAGCATCGCCTCAACGATCTCCGCTGTACGCATAAGTGAAAGCACACGCATTCTGTTGGAAAAAACTCAGCAACAGGCGGAGGAGATGCGTGCACAAGAGGAAGAGATGCGGCAGAACATGGAAGAACTTGAAGCAACGCAGGAAGAGATGCGCCGAAAGGAAAAGCATATTCAGAATATGCTCGATGGAGAAAAGAAGCGCAACGAAATCAACAACAAGAATCGCCAGCTAATCATGGAGCTGACAAAAGCCAAAGACATTCAGGAAGGAGAATGGCAACAATCACTCGAACGGATAACAAGTGCGGTAACCCGTCAGTTGGATGTTTCACGATGCAGCATATGGGAATATGATCATCGTGAAAGTATGCTTACCTGTGCGAAACTGTTTACGAAGAGCAAGGATAAATTTGAATCAGGACAGGTGCTGATGGGCCGGGATTATCCGGGATATTTGGAGGCCGTGACCAGCGAGGAAGTTATCCTGGCAAAGGATGCCCACACGCATCCTGCAACGCGGGAGTTTTCATTAAGCTATTTTCAAACTTATAGCATACAATCGGTATTGAATGTTCCCTTCTTTAATGAAGGAAAGATTGCAGGCATAATTTGTTGCGAGCAACAACACGAGCAAAAGGAATGGTCTGATGAAGACATTGAATTTCTGAAGTCCTGCGCAGACCTGATCACAGTCGCATACAACACGACCAAGATCAATGCCATGCTTAACAAGCTTGGCGATGAGCAGGAGACAATGCAGACAATTATTGACAATATTCCCCGCGCTATCTTCTGGAAAGACAGAGAGCTTAAATTCCTGGGATGTAATAAACTATTCGCTGCCGGTGCTGGTATCAAATCGCCGCGTGAAGTTATCGGTAAAACAGATTACGATATGCCATGGAAAGAACATGGCGACGCTTATGGACAGGACGATAAAGCGGTGATGAATAGCCGCAAGGCGCGTCTGAATCTCGAGGAACGAAATATTAACAGCGAAGGGGTTGAATCGTGGGTGATGACCAACAAGGTTCCCGTGGTAAATAAACACGACGAGGTGGTTGCTGTTCTGGGCATGTTTGAAGACGTCACAGAGCGGAAGCACAAAGAGGCGCAGATGGAAGCCGCCTATCGGGAGCTTGAAGACCTCAGAAAGCTGGTCCAAAAGCGGGCTAATTAAAGTTATTTTTCGATAAAACTATTACCTCTGTGAGATAGGCCGTATTCAGCAATGCTAATTCTCAGCAGGAGTTTGACTATTTTTACCTGTAAATACCTAATAAACCGGGGTTATGAATCATCGCTTTTTGATTTCTATTGCTGCGTTGCTGGCGTTTTCGGCCGGCCTTTTTGCGCAGGGCGAACGAAAGGACAAGACCGCGGTCACCTACGAAGAGCTCTATGATGAGCCCTATTCCATCAACAAGCTGTTCGTAGGCTTTATACCCCTCTACGCAGATATGTTTGTAACCAACATAAATGCTGGTTACGGCGCCGAGGCAGTATATTATCACAAGGACAAACTCGATGTCAGGGTTCATTTCAGAAAGACCTACAGCCGTCAGTTTTTTGATTTCACGCGTGATCTGGCTTTGAAGAAAAGCGATGTTGATAACCGCGCCGAGATATACAACTACTATGAGTTTGGAGGAACGTATCACATCAAAGACTTTGAGGAAAGCTCCAAAACAAAGATGTTCCTTTACAAGAACAGTTACAAAGGTAACAAGTGGGCCGCACGCGTGCCCTTGAATGCAGACATACCATGCAAAGTAAGAAAGATCTATGGCGCCAGGTTGGGAGGTATAATATGGGACAGCTCTACCGATATTGGTCGCGCTTTGGAAAAGCAGGGCTTGACAAATGCTGACCTTAAGAACCAGGAAGGCGTTGGTCTTCCGCTTACCATTGTAAAGAACGGTGATGTCGAATCATTCGACGTGTTCAGCAATGTATCTTCGAAGGGTCTGTACGTTGGAGGGTCAATGACGTGGATCAAGAATGTGGCCGTTAACTTTGACAAGTTTGAAGAAGGAATCGATGACCTGATCTTCACTGTATATCTCGATGCCTTAATCGCACCAAGCCTCGAGGTCGACAATATTGTATATGTTGATGATAACCCTGATAGTCCGACTACTGGTACGCATAGCTATGACGCAGGCGTACTCGACAAGAAAATGATCGGCTTCCGCGGAGGGATGGAAGGCCGTTTTAATCGTATGTTCAGCTGGTCCTATGGTGGGGAAGTCGGCTACAGA
>JANNPM010000048.1:0-5120 GCA_031400145.1 Chryseolinea sp.
TGCCATGGTCAAACGTGAGGCCAGGCGTGTAGCATTCCCCAACGCTGTGGACACGTCAAAGAATACGAGGACCGAGTATGCGGAACGCGATAAGGAAGTGGTATTAGAGGACCGGGCATCACCTGTCGAGCGACCCCCAAAGAAGGTTCAATCTTTTTTTGACGAGATTGGATAATGGGACAGGTCGCCCTCGAAGGGCTGGAATTTCATGGGTTTCATGGTTTATATCCTCACGAGCGTGAATCAGGGAACTGGTTTGAGGTTGACATTTCGGTTGAAACGGACTTCTCGTTGGCGGCGGAAACGGATGACCTTTCGGGCACTGTCAATTATGAGGTGCTGTTCAGAATCATCAGGGACGAAATGGATAAGCCTGCCAAACTATTAGAAAGACTCGCCGGGAAGATCGCAGAGGATGTACTGCAAGAGATTCCAGCAGCGCTCAATGTTCATATAAAGATATCCAAGCTCAATCCACCCATCGGGGGGAAGTGCAAGAAAGCAACGATAGCGCTATACAAAGCCAGGTAGTCATGGCACGGAAACGCTTAACTATTGACGGGCTAAGCTGTTCGCAACGTCAACAAAGATAAATCCACGGGCTTCATCACTTTCGTGAAAATCTATCTCTTTACCAATTATATACATTGTGTGTTTCTTGTCGATATAAACAGGAATTTCCGCAATGTTACACACTAAATCGGAATCCTTTTTCTTATCGAAGGCAATGAGCATAGAGACGCCGCATCCACCGCCTTTCACGCCGACCCGGAGTCCATAACCTTCGGGGATGTTTTTCGTTGCCATGATCTTACGTATCTCAACTGCGGCGCGGGCCGAGATGGTGACGGGATGAAGAGATTCAAACATGACACTGATCGCAGATTACCGTTAAAATTATTTAAATTTCAAACATATTTCCCGGCAAATTAATTCTATGGATGCATTGGTTGAATTTTTAAAAATCCTGGTACCAGCCTCTGTCGTGCTTTATGCGGTGTATTTGATGGTAAGGGCTTTTATTCAGAAAGAGATTGAATTAAAGAAGCTGGAAGTCAGGAGCAGAAATATTGAAACAGTTTTGCCAAACCGGTTGCAAGCGTACGAGAGAATGGTGCTTTTTCTTGAGCGCATGTCTCCGCAGAATCTGCTCATCAGGCTAAGCGCAACTGGAATGACGTCCCGGGAGTTTCACCAGCTTCTGCTTTCGGAAATAAGGAATGAATACAATCACAACGTATCGCAACAGGTATACCTCAGTGAGCACGCTTGGGATTTGATAAAGAACGCGAAAGAGGATCTGATTTTGATGATTAACGACGCCTCCAGCGAAATGGGAGTGGAGTCATCCAGCCTGGACTTATCTAAGAAGATATTTGAAAAATCGATTAATAAGACACTGGATCCGCTGAATCATGCCCTTGTCGAGGTTAAAAAGGAAATTCAGCAAACATTTTAGGGAACTAATAAATGTGTACTATCGTTTTCGGGCGGTGTGCGGTAGATGGCTGGTTTAGCGAGGTAGCTGCCCTGTTGCCAGCACGAGTTGGATAGCCAGTAGGTGGGAGCGTGAACTTCAATTCAATACAATATGAAAAACAGATTTTTTGAAATCGCTATGGAACAAGCCGGGAAGCTTGCCGGGAATAAGGGTCGTATTTTCGCATTATTGACACAGCTTGGATCAAAGATGGGTTCCGTCAACTGGAATGTTGGTCAGCGTGATCAGGTAAAAGACAAGCTGTTTATACTTGGACGCTTTGTGAGTGCATACGCGCAGGGAAGGTACCGCGGCGTGACCTGGAAGACCATGCTCCTGTTACTTTCTGCTGTCATTTATTTCGTTAATCCCCTCGACCTGATTCCGGATCTGGTGCCACTTGCAGGACTCACAGACGATTTTGCAATCTTGCTTTGGGTCTACAACGCAATGGGTGCTGAGATCGAGAAATTCAGAGCGTGGGAGGAATCGCAGGTTACTGCCTTATGAAGCCCGCCCTCCTTGCCGGACGGGATTAACAGCTTCCACTTGAAAGGGGCATTCATTTATCGTATGCAGGACTGTATGCCGACGATGAAAAAAATTTGAAATGGTAATGCGGATATATTTTTTCACCGGCGCATTGCTTTTATCGCTGACCGTTACTAATGCTCAGAACAGGTATGGCCTGAAGGCCACTAATCTTGAGGAATATCAGCGAAGTGTGAAAGCGGATCCGAACAAGGAACTGGTAAACCTGGAAACATTTGTACCTGGACTTGTCCTGGATATCCGCTATGCCACGACAAACAATTTTACGGGTGAAAGAATCTACAATCTCCCCAGGGCATATGCGCGGAAACCAGTCGCTGAATCGCTGAAGAAAATTCAGGCGGATCTGGAGCCACAAGGTCTTGGCATTAAAGTATTCGATGCATATCGTCCTTACAAAGCAACGGTGAAGTTCTACGAGGTCTACCATGACACCACGTATGTAGCCTCCCCGTATCGCGGATCGCGTCATAACCGGGGGTGCGCGCTAGACCTGACGGTTATCAACCTCAAAACATCAGAAGAACTGAGAATGCCAACAGGGTTTGATTCCTTTCAGAAGGCGGCATGGCCGACATCACCGGTAAAGGATCCTGTTATCCTCAAGAACAGGGCCTTGCTGATCAATGTTATGCAGAAGCATGGCTTCAGGGTCAACAGTTCTGAATGGTGGCACTTCGATTTTATTGGCTGGCAGAAGTTTGATGTCCTTGATATAGATTTTGAGGAGCTTGAAAAAAAATAAAGTATTGCTGGATTTGAGAATCAATGACGTTATCACTCCAGCGACTTCAAAAAATCAAGGCTCTTGGGAATTTGTTCTTCCGAACGCGAAGATTCGTCTTCAAGGAAAAAATACTGGATGCCAAGCCGCTTGGCTTCGCTCATGATCTCGGCGATACCCACATCCCCGGCACCCAGCACGACATTTGTGTCATCGTCGGCTTCACCGTTAGACGTATTTGGTGTTCCCGGCTTGCGATCTTTCAGGTGCATGAGCACCCAACGGCTGGGGTGTTTTTTTAATAGCGCTATCGGATCCTGCCCTGCCTGCTTAATCCAGAACACATCCATTTCAAATTGCACATAACGCGTGTCAAACCTTTTAACGAGGTAGTCAAAGATAGTTCCATCGTTATAAGGTTGAAACTCATAACCATGAGGGTGGTAGCACAATAGTAATCCATTCTGTGCCATAACCCGGCCTGCGTTGTTCAATACTTCAGCGGCATTGTCTGCATCGCCCGGTGTAAAAGAATCTCCATCGTGCGGGATCCAAAAGCATACGACATATTTAGCACCATAAGAACGTGCTTCATCGGCAACAGCCTGCGGGAAGTCTCGAAGCTTTTCATATTCGGCGCCAAAACTGACTACAGTCAGGTCATTTCCTCCGAGAAGTTTGATAAGGACAGGAAAATCAAGACCGTATGTTCCAGACAGCTCGACTTGTTTAAATCCCATTTCCCTGACTTTCGCAATCGCAGCCGGTGCATCGGTTGCGATCTGCTTACGAAGACTGTAGAGTTGAAGGCCAATATCCTGTGCAGAACAAGTCCATCCTGTTAGGAGAGAAGAAAAAAGAAGCACAAGGCGTGCATACCTGTTTACTGGCATTTGCTTACCAATATTGGTGTATTGGCAACAAGGTGTACCAGGTCATCGTCCACGACATTTTTCTTCTCATCAGCAATAATAAGGAAGTTGCCGTACAATTGATCGAGTTCAACCTTATTTGGTTGGTAACCCAGCAATTCAAGACGATGCTTCAGCGCTGCACGACCACTTCTCGCAGTAAGAATAATAGAAGAAGACGGAACCCCCACGTCGGCGGGGTTAATAATTTCATAGTTCTCTGAATTTTTGAGGAAGCCGTCCTGATGGATCCCTGACGAGTGAGCAAATGCATTTGCGCCAACAATGGCTTTGTTAGGCTGTACTGGCATGCGCATCATCTGTGAAACCAGCACACTTAGTTCGTACAACATTTCTGACTTAATGGCTGTGTGGAGCCCAAGGTTTTTGTGTGTTTGCAAGATCATTGCTACTTCCTCCAGAGAGGTATTTCCCGCGCGTTCACCTATGCCATTAATCGTTACCTCTGCTTGTCGGGCGCCATTCATCAGGCCAGCGATAGTATTTGCGGTAGCCATTCCCAGATCATTGTGGCAGTGAACGGAGATGATGGCCTTTTCTATATTTTTAACATGCTCAAAGAGATACTGGATGCGCCTCCCGTACAAGTGAGGAAGACAATAACCTGTGGTATCCGGAATATTCACCACGTCGGCCCCCGCAGCGATAACTGCTTCCACCAACTTTGCCAGGAAGTCCAGGTCAGCGCGTCCGGCATCTTCTGCGAAAAACTCTACTTCATAGCCCTTGCTTTTGGCATAACCTACTGCCCATGCGCCCTGTTCCAGAACCTTTTCACGTGTGCTATTGAACTTATGCTTAATGTGGATGTCGGATGATCCTATCCCGGTATGGATCCTTCCGCGTTTTGCGTGATGGAGGGCCTCTGCTGCAACATCGATATCTTCCTTTTTGGAGCGTGTAAGCGCACAGACCCCAGTTTTCACCGCTTTGGATATTTCCACGACTGAAAGAAAATCGCCCGGACTGGATATCGGAAAGCCTGCCTCTATTACGTCTACGCCTAGCTCTTCCAGTTTCCGGGCCACAACGACCTTTTCGTCTGTGGATAACTGACAACCCGGAACCTGCTCGCCATCGCGAAGAGTGGTATCGAAAATTTCAATCCTGTTGCTCATACTATCTTTTTTCTGAAGACTGGGTAAAAATGATGCTCTTATTTACTCTCTACTGTGACGCGTATTCGAATATTATTACAAACGATGTTACCCATGACTTCCGTGCCCAGGATTTTTTCGAAAGGTGTTGATGCATCCGCAATGTCACGCGTGCGGTAACCATCTCTTAAAGTTTGCTCCACAGCGCTGATCACTGTATCGGATTCCTCCTTCATCCCGAAGGAAATGTCGAGTAACAAGGCAGCAGACAATATTGAAGCCAACGGATTGGCTATACCTTTGCCCGTGATGTCATGGGCGCTGCCATGGATGGG
>JANNPM010000074.1:0-8603 GCA_031400145.1 Chryseolinea sp.
GCGGCAGAGCCGGTCTACGACGTCGCCGGGTGGCTGTCCGGATCCTGCGGTGTCCGTACTTCCGCCTGAACCGTCGATTTCAGGCGCCCGGCATGCACTGGCTTGTTCTCAGTGAATTTTTTGATATCTGCACCGGTAATAAACCCCTTGCCCACCCTGAAATACAGCTCAAAATTGGCCGGTGCCTTAAAATACTCGCGCATCTGCTCCAGCAAGTGCTGCGTGGGCTCTTCCTTCAACTGACGCAACTTCCGAAGCAATGTTTCCTTGCCCTCCTCCGCGGATCTCCTGCGATCTTCCTTGAGCTGATCCTTGATTCGCGTTTTTGCCTTGGAGCTGACCACAAACCGAAGCCAGTCCTCGTGCGGCCGTTGCTTCTGGGATGTCAGGATTTCAATCTGATCTCCGTTTTTGAGCACATAATTCAATGGTACGAGCTTGTTGTTCACCTTTGCCCCGATACATTTCGAGCCGATCTGGGTATGGATATCAAATGCGAAGTCCAGGGCGGTCGCACCGTAAGGAAGCGTTCGAAGCTCTCCCTTCGGTGTAAAAACAAAAACCTCATCGCTGAACAGGTTTCCGCGAAAATCGTCCACAAAATCCAGTGCAGAGTGGTTGTTCTGCTCCAGAAGGTCGCGTACGCGCGCCAGCCACTTTTCAAGATTTGACTCTGCCGTAGTATTGCTATCCTTGTATTTCCAATGGGCAGCATAGCCCTTCTCAGCAATTTCGTCCATGCGCTTGCTGCGTATCTGTACTTCTACCCACTGTCCGTTCTTGGCCATGACGGTAGTGTGGAGGGATTCATACCCGTTCGACTTTGGTGTGCTGATCCAGTCCCTTAGCCTGTTCGGATTAGGTGTATAATGGTCTGTTACGATGGAATAAACCTGCCAGCAAAGGGCCTTTTCGTGGTCCAGCGAGGTGTCGATGATGATGCGTATGGCGAATAGATCAAAAACTTCTTCAAAAGGGATGTTCTGCTTCCGCATCTTACTCCTGATTGAATAAATGGATTTTGGCCTCCCTTTGATCTCGTATTCTATCTTCAGCTTATCGAGCTCATCGCCTATGGGAACCATGAACTGCTTGATAAATTTTGTGCGGGTGGCGCGGGTGGCGTCTATATCGCGGGCGATTTCATCGTATACCGGCTTATCTGTAAAGCGGAGGTAGAGATCCTCAAGCTCGGTCTTGATTGCATTTAGGCCCAGACGATGGGCTAACGGAGCATAAAGATAGATCGTCTCATTCGCCACCTTTAGCTGTTTATTGCGGGGCATGCTATCCAGGGTGCGCATGTTGTGAAGCCTGTCTGCAAGCTTGATGAGGATTACGCGCACATCCTCTGACAAGGTAAAAAGCATTTTGCGGAAATTCTCCGCCTGCTGTGACGTGCCATATTCAAAAACCCCCCTGATCTTGGTAAGTCCATCGATAATGCGGGTGATCTTCTTTCCGAACATTCGTTCGATGTCAGCAAGTTCGATGTCGGTATCTTCTACCACATCATGCATCAGCGCTGAGATAATTGACGTAGTACCGAGCCCGATCTCTTCCACACAGATTTCAGCGACGGCGAGTGGATGGAAAATGAAAGGTTCCCCGGATTTTCGGCGCATGTCTTTATGCGCCTCGAGTGAAATGGTGAAGGCCCTCTTTATCAGTTTCGCGTCGCCGTCCTTGAGGATTGGCTTCGCCTTACGCAACAATCTCCTGTATCTGCCTATTATCTCCTTCTTCTCCAGTTCCGCATCTATAACCATTTCCTGATAATCTGATTATATAGTTTAAAGTTGCCTTTCATCCTCGTTGCATGCGAACCAATGCCTTTTTGAGTATAACACTTATAAAGTATTTCTTATTTCTGAATAATCCATAAATTTGCGCCTCCTTTTTGCGGATGTGGCGTAATTGGTAGCCGTGCCAGACTTAGGATCTGGTGCCGAAAGGCGTGGGGGTTCGAGTCCCTTCATCCGCACAGAACCCTCTGTGAACGTAACGCTTACGGCCATTGAGGGTTCTTGATTATCTGGTGAATACAAAAGTCTGAGCTTTGGAAATAACATTAGACAAAACAAATAATACCGAAGGTTTAATTAAAATTAAATTAACCGAAGGTGATTATCAACCCACCGTAGAGGAAAAGGTTAAAGATTACGCCCGCAAGGCTTCGATCAAGGGCTTCCGGAAGGGAAAGGTGCCGACAGGCATGATAAAGAAAATGTTTGGTAAGTCGATCCTTGTCGAAGAGGTCAATCAATTGCTGTCGCACAGGTTGTCAGATTACATCAAAGAAAATAATATCAAAATATTGGGAGTGCCAATTCCAAATCATGAAATGGCATCGAACATTGACTGGGAGGCGCAGAAGAATTTCGAGTTCGAATATCAGATTGGAATGGTGGACGACTTCACGTACGACCTTTCGAAGAACGCGAAAGTGAAATCCTTCACGATTGTTGTAGAGCAGAAAACCATAGACGAAACGATCTCCGATCTGAAAAAGCGCTTCGGGAAGATTAACTATCTGGAGCAAAGCGATGCGCAAAGCAATATGTTTGGAGAATTGCGCATGGTTACGGGTGACTTGAAACGCGAAAATGCCCTTCTTGCTGTCGATAAAGTCATCCCCGAACAGCAGGCAAAATTTATTGGCGTCAGGAAGGACGACGAAATAGCTTTTGATATTGACAGCCTTTTCACTGACCTTGATTCGAAAGCAAAACTGCTTGATCAGTCAGAAGAGGAGGCAATGAATACGAAAGGAGAATTTGTATTTAAGGTCGATACCATAAGCAAGACTGAACCTTCAGCGTTAAATGTTGAATTGTTTGAGAGCGTTTTCGGCAAAGATGTTGTCACCAATGAAGAAGAATTCGTTGTCAGGATAAAAGAAACCATTGCGGAAAATTATAAACGGGAAACGGATCACTTCCTTGAGCACCATATTGAAGATTATTTCATCAGTAACACCGAAGTTCATTTCCCTGACGAATTCCTGAAGGCATGGCTGAAAAATTCAAGCGAAGGAAAGGTGACAGACAACGTGCTGGCACAGGAGTACGAAAATTATAAGCGTGGGCTTAAGTGGGATCTTATAAAAAACCGGATAGCCGAGGATAATGCTATTAGTGTAAAGACCGTCGAGGTTCGGGAGAAAGCGAAGGATCTTATCATTTCGCAGTTTGGAGGTCCGGGATTTGCCGCACAGCTCAGCGACAGGCTCGATGGTATCGTCGACAATTACCTTAAGAATGAAAATGGACAGAACTTCACGAAACTGTACAATCAGCTCAGGGATAAAAGGATACTGAAGCATATGCGCAACAAAATAACCATTGAAGATCAGCGCGTCAGCGTCGACGAGTTTAAAAAAATAGTGTCCGAACATAAGCATTGATCGCTTGCCACAATATTTAAGGGCATTATTCGTCACTGTTTTCAGGCATCTTAAACCAATTCTTATATATCCGGGTTTTAAGGTTGGTATTTTATCATTGGGTTAATCATTTATTGTCGCGTTGCCTTTCGTCTGCTGACCTGTAAGGCTTAAATAGTAAAACAACAGAATATGAACTATAATAATGAATTCAGAAAGTATGCTGTGCACCACCTGGGAATGAGCGGCAATACAATTGACAGTTATGCCAACAAGATTGAAAATATGACCCAGTACGTTATTGAGGAGCGGCCTGGTAATTTTCGCGCTATCGATGTGTTTACGCGGCTCATCTCAGACAGGATTATATTTCTTGGCCTGGGTGTAGATGACCAGATTGCTAACCTTATCCAGGCACAGCTCCTGTTCCTCGAATCCTCCGATCCAAAGAAGGATATCATCATGTACGTGAACAGTCCGGGCGGCTCAGTATACGCCGGTCTTGGCATCTACGATACGATGCAATATGTCAATCCCGACGTCGCCACCATCTGTACCGGGCTCGCGGCGTCTATGGCCGCCGTGTTGCTTACTGCAGGAGCAAGCAAGAAAAGGTCTGCCCTTCCCCATTCGCGCGTTATGATCCACCAGCCGATGAGTGGTATGCAAGGTCAGGCATCAGATATGGAGATTTCGCTCAAGCAAACCTTGGAGGTGAAGAAAGACCTATATAACATTCTTGCCAAACATAGTGGTATGAAGTACGACAAGATCGAAAGGGATTCTGACCGGGATTACTGGATGCGTGCGGCTGAGGCGAAAGAATATGGTTTGATCGACGAAGTGCTCGAACGGAAGAAATTATAGCCCATTCGCAGTTTTTTAAGCCTCTCCCCGATGTGCTGAATATTGATTATCTTTACGTTAGTATTTGCACATCGGTCTCTATTTTAATTTTCTATTGCCATGGCTGAAGTTACCTGCTCTTTTTGCGGAAGGAACAAGAAAGACGTTGACCTGATGATCTCAGGAATCCACGCGCATATTTGTGACAAGTGTGTGACACAGGCAAATCAAATCCTGGGCGAAGAGAAGAAGAGTAAAACGGAAACCGGCTTTACGCCAAACTTCAAGCTGATCAAGCCGATCGATATAAAGAAATTTCTGGACGAATATGTAATCGGCCAGGACGAGGCGAAGAAGATCATGTCTGTAGCGGTTTACAATCACTACAAGCGCTTGATGCAGCGCAAGCTTGATAACGATGTGATGATCGAGAAGTCTAACATCATCATGGCCGGAGAAACCGGTACAGGAAAGACATATCTGGCCCGAACGCTCGCCAAATTGTTACAAGTTCCCTTTTGTATCGCTGATGCCACTGTTCTGACAGAGGCAGGGTATGTGGGTGAAGACGTGGAAAGCATTCTTACAAGGCTGCTCCAGGCGGCAGATTATAACGTAGAGGCTGCCGAACGCGGAATCGTCTACATCGATGAAATTGACAAGATCGCACGTAAGTCTGACAATCCTTCTATTACACGCGACGTAAGCGGCGAGGGTGTACAACAAGCATTGCTGAAATTGCTGGAAGGCACCGCGGTGAACGTTCCACCGCAGGGAGGCCGCAAGCATCCGGATCAAAAAATGATTACCGTGAACACAGAGAACATTTTGTTTATCTGCGGCGGCGCCTTTGAAGGCATTACCAGGTTTATCGCAAACCGTTTGAATACCAGACCCCTCGGATTCATTGCCGGTCACGACAACGCAAACGCGGGCCTTGACAAAGACAATCTTTTACAATTTATCACGGCACAGGATCTCAAGAGCTTCGGACTGATACCTGAGTTAATTGGTCGTTTGCCCGTCGTCTCCTATTTGAATCCGCTGGACCGCGAAGCCCTGCGCAAGATTCTAACGGAGCCTAAGAATGCTTTGATGAAGCAATACAAAAAGCTTTTCGACATGGAAGATATTGAGCTCGAGTTCAAGGACGGAGCAATTGACTTCATTGTCGAAAAAGCTATGGAGTTCAAGCTTGGCGCCCGCGGGCTTCGTTCGATATGTGAGGCCATCATCAATGATGCAATGTTTGAGATGCCTTCAGACAAGAACTCCAGTCACCTGGTTATCAGCCGCGCGTACGCGGAGGAGAAATTCAGCAAATCGCAGTATAGTAAGCTGAAGGTTGCTTAGTCCACATTGGGTACGCTTATAAAGTCTGAAACGACACCATTTGTTTTTGCAAAATTCATCATCTCACTGCAACCTACTCGAAGAATTATCCAATAATACTCCCAATAGAAGGAAAGTTGGGAAAGGTGAATTGCTCTATCGAAAGTTGATTACTTGATTATAGCGGATCACAACTGCATGAATTCTGAAATAAGATCTGCCGTTTATAAAAAGTAAATTTCCAATATTTATCTAGTAATCAATGTGTTATTACTTTATCCCAGACCTCAACGTAGCCAATCAGAGCAATACGTTTTGAATTATTGTTGGAATTAAATAAATTCAATTATCCGTTCGAAGTGAGGACTTTAAGCGTTAGACTGGGTAAAATTAACACGTTGGCCATGATCATTTGACGTATGACTTCATCTTTAGCCGTTGTTGCTTTAATATTATTTCGTTTTGTTGGAAGCAGTTTTCAATCAGTCCAATACAAAAGCTCCTTACTTTTCAAAGACCTTACTTTTCAAGACCTGAAGCCATCGGCGGATGCAGTCACTGAAGAAGGAGAAATCAAGACAGGCCCCGGCCAAATTCCCACCAGAGGCGATACGTCTATTACTATTTCGTAAAATTCAAAGGGCGAGGGAGATAAGCAAGATTCTACAGCGGAAACCGAAAAGCTGAAACAGAGTAGGTAAAATCAACTAAACTTGAAAGTATGCATCACTCAAGAACACAACGCAAATGGGCATTAAGTGTCCTTCTAACTCTGTTCCTCTTCATGGCCTGTGAGCAAGAAAGGACAGGGGAAGAGGAAATTCAGATAAACGAAATTGCCGAAGGTGATAAAGATCAGATACGCGCCCTGGGTTTTGATATTACTGAGCTGAAGGATGACCATGAGTTTTACGTTGTTGAAAATGACATTCTGCTGCGTAAAGATAGGTTAGGAGAGTACAAGCCAGCCGTTGCGGTAGACGAGGAAGTTCCCACAAATGGAAAAGCAGGGCAAGCAAGGGTAGATGCTTTGATCAATTTAGCCAACCAACGGAATATCACAGTTTTTGTCGATGGGACGATCCCAACGGGGGGTGACGATGACTGGAGGACAGAACTGCAACAGGCTATCGCCGATATCAATGCTGTGCCCAACAGCAGAATCAGAATGCAATATGTCACAAACACTCCTGCGGATATCACCGTACGGGATGATGCCGGAGCCCTTAATGACGGATCATGGGTGTGGAATGGTTCCAGTTCGGTCTGGACATGGACATTGGCCCAGGCTGAATGGCCACTTAGCGGAAACTCCGGTTTTCAGATTCGTATAAATAATAATGCTGACAACAATAGAATTATGACAACGGGTCAGAAAAGATACAACATAGCACACGAGCTTGGACATTGCGTAGGTTTCCGGCATACCAACTGGTCAGGACGTGGCGAAACCACGGCAATTGGAATATCGGGGACACCAAATACAGGATCAAATCCGGATCCAAATTCAGTAATGAATGGCGGCACAGCGCTAAACTCCTGGGCCGGATTCTCCACTTATGATCGAATCGCTTATTCATCGACCTATCCTTCCATGCGCGCAAACATTGCTGGCCCAGCCAAGGGAAATAACTCTGGAACCTACACATGGAATGCTTCCTGTACAAACAGCATCAGTCCCTTTACCTATACATGGCTATATAGTTACGATGAAAGAAGTTACAATTCCTTCGGCACGGGTGCCAGCCAGACTGCACAACTTCCGTTCGATAGGGATTTGTACCTTCAGGTGAATGCAATCGCTTCAGACGGTGAAGTTGCTATCGCTGATCATGTTACTATAAATTTAGACGCGAACTAAATTCTAAAGGATAGCCCAGGTTATTACTTAGTCGGTCAACAGTTAAAAAAGCTAATCAGCATGATCGGCTTTTTTGTTGTGCATCAGGGAGTTTATCAAGTATAGAATCACCGACTATTCAAGGTATTTATTCATCAGTTCAGCCGTGTTCTCCGATGCCGAGCCCGTATCCATGATGCGGATAATTTCATCATATCCGGCGAGCATCGTTGTACGATAGATGGGATCTTCAAGCATCCTTGTAAGCTCAGTAGAAACATTTTCCGGATTCGCCTTCCCTTGAATCATTTCCTTTACCACCTCTCTGCCCACAATAAGATTCACCAGCGAGATATAACGAACCTTTACCATCGCGCGCGCCATCCAATATGAAAGCGGATTAGCTTTGTAAACGACGATCTGAGGCACTTTGAAAAGCGCTGCTTCCAATGTGGCCGTTCCTGATGTCACAATTCCAGCGGCAGCGTGTATCAGCAGATTATATGTATCCTCAAAAATAAGCGAGACGTTATTAAATTCGCTGATAGACTGGTATAAGCTGCGATCCAGATTATCAACCGCCGCTATTAAAAAATGATATCGCGGAAACTGCCTTACAATTTCCGTCATCAAAGGAATAATCGTGTTTAATTCCTGCTTTCTGCTTCCAGGCAAGAGCGCAACATATACATTGTTTTCTTGCAGGTTATGCCGCTTTAGAAATTCAGGATCTGGTTTATGGGCCATGACGGCATCCAGCACGGGATTTCCCACGTAATCGGAATTCCACTCGAACTTCTTAAAAAAATCCTTTTCAAACGGCAAGATGACAAACAGGCGGTCGACATAAGGCTTCAGCCAGAGGGCCCTGTTCTGATACCAGGCCCAATACTTTGGCGCTATATAATAGAATATTCTGAAACCCGCCTTCTTTCCAAACCTGGCGATCTGGAGGTTAAATCCGCCATAGTCAACAAGGATGATGACATCAGGTCTATAGCGCATTATCTCAGCTTTGCACTTCCTGATATACTTTCTGATCCTGGCCGCATTTGTAATCAGTTCAATCAATCCCATAAAGGCCAGATCCCGGTAATGAACCACCAGGTCAACGCCTTCCGATTTCATGTGATCGCCTCCAAAACCTCTGAACGAGGCTGAAGCATCTCTTGACTTAATTGCCTTAACAAGGTTTCCTGC
>JANNPM010000077.1:0-2913 GCA_031400145.1 Chryseolinea sp.
GCAACCTTTATCTTTCCAGACTTTCTGATCACGGGGTAGACACAACGGAGTCCTTATTGTTGTTTACACCTGATCGTATCTGGGCCAGCGCCAAACAGGCGCTGGCCATCGGAAAGCGTTTGGGTGAAAAAGTTATATTGATGAGCACTTCGACCGGGAGCACGCTGGCGCTCAAGCTGGCTGCAGAATATCCTGACGATGTCTATGGATTGATAAACCTTTCCCCCAATATAGAATTGCGTAATGGCGCGGCATTTATCGCCAATGATCCATGGGGATTGCAGATCGCGAGGTTGGTGGTGGGTGGAAAATATAATGAGACTGATGCTGATGAGGATGCGGCAAAATACTGGAATAAAAAGTATCGCCTCGAAGCCGTATCGCAGCTTGAGGAATTGATCGAGACAACGATGACCAAAAAGCTGTTCAAACGCGTTAGGCAGCCAACACTTTCGCTTTACTATTACGCGAGCGAAGAAAAGCAGGATCCCCAGGTGAAGGTAAGTGCTATTCTCAGGATGAATGAGGAGCTGGCCACACCGATCGAAAAGAAGGTTGCCGTGAATGTGCCTACCGCAGGCGCGCATGTGCTGGGCTCATGGCTGACGTCGCAGGATGTTGAAGGTGTTTACAAGGAGATAGAGAAGTTTGCTGTGAAGAAACTGCGGCTGGATAAGGCGAAGAAAGCCCGGATAATAGCAGGCCAATAGAAATTCCCACTTCTTAACATTTTTGTAATCATCACTTGCTATGATATCCTGCATGGATCTTCGTTCTTCAACTACTGGAAGGGCAATACGCTTACTCTCACTAAATTCATATGTGATATGATGAAGGTAAAATGTTTCACTCCGCTTCTCCTTGTGCCATGCCGGAGGATGGCTAGATGGTCATCAGTAGCGTTAACAAGCAGACCTTTGTGCCTGGTGAGACGCTTACCATAAACGGACGTAATCTTTTTTCTGTCATGTATGATCGCTACATCCTGCTCATGGAAGGGGTCAAAGAGACTACCATTTACGTCAGTGATGATGGCAGTGATTATAGTGGTACAAACATCAATCTTGGCATCAGGACAGATCAGGAAATTGGAACTTATCAGTTGAAAGTACGCTTAGATGACTTTGATTCGGTTACGTGGCCAACTCCTGTTTCTATCGACTTTCCCAATCATACCACCACGATATCTTCTGTTACAACCGAAAAGCAACGCACCAGCGGTGATCCTGCGCTATTTCTGCCGGAGACTACTATGTAGATATTGAGTATAATGGACAAACCACCAGCGACCAGACGTTAACCTATCCGTGGTAAGTCCCAGCTACCCCTTTGCCGCCTCCTCCAAATACCACAAGGCCCTCTCCAGATCCTCCGGCGTATCAATCCCAAAGGTCTCCGTAAGGGTCTCGGCAACAGATATCTGATATCCATTCTCCAGCCAACGCAGCTGCTCCAGCGATTCTGCCTTTTCCAGAAGTGAAACGGGCAGCTTTGTCAATTGCGCCAAAACATCAACACGGTACGCATACATACCGATGTGCTTGTAGAACTTATGCTTATCAATCCATTTTGACTCGTTGGTATTTCTGATATATGGAACAGGCGAGCGACTAAAATACAACGCTTCCATGTTGTTGTTGACCACTGCCTTCACAACGTTCGGATTGAACAGCTCTTCCTGTGATCCAATACTTTTTACGAGCGTCGCAATTTGCCTTTCACCATCAAGCCTGGAGGCAAGGAGGTCAATCTGATCGGGTTGAATAAAGGGCTCATCACCCTGGATGTTGATCACATAATCATAAGCTTCGCGCTGCATCGTCAACGCTTCATAACATCGGTCTGTGCCACTCACATGTTTTTCGTTAGTCATGCATACCGCACCACCAAAACTTGTAACGTGATCAAAAATATCCCGATTATCAGTTGCCACCACGGTATGCATCAATCGGGAAGACATTTGTACCTGTTCGTAAACACGCTGGATCATCGATTTTCCTTTGATCATGATCAATGGCTTGGCATGAAACCGGGTTGAAGCATACCTGGACGGAATGATGCCTAAAACTTTCATTGTTATTCCGGCTTATGTGATTATTATCATTCGACGATACGCTTCACCTGCAGGCTCGATCCTGTTTCGAGGATGACTTCAATGTGCTCGCCAGCATTTACATACTCGCCCCGGGTAAATGCATCATAAAGTTGCTTGCCAATTACGACTTTGCCGCTGGGGCGCAAGACCGTTTGGGCAACGCCGCGCTTTCCCGTCATTATTTGTGTGTTAAAATTGGCGGTGTATCCGGCTTTGCTTTCCTGTGTATCAGTAAGCGCAATTTGTTTATAAAACCTTGTGTTGGAGACCTTTGCTCCCGCGACAAACAATAGCACTACACCACCCAGGACACCAGCAACGGCAGCAGTAAAGGCCAAGACCAGCTCGTTCAGCGATACAAATTCCAAATCAAAGGCGTCGTTGTTGACCATGATAAGCACGAGGGAACAAACAGTGACTGTTATTCCAGCAATACCGGCAACGCCGAAACCCGGGATAACAAACAGCTCGATTCCGATTAATGCAAGCCCTCCAAAAAAGGCGAGAATCTCCCAATTTTCAGCCAGGCCATTGAGATAATACGGCACAAGATAAAGAATGACCGCTACCAATGCTGCCGCACCCGCGAAGCCTATACCAGGCGCCTGCATCTCAAAATAAATTCCTGCAAGTATGACGAGGATTAACAGACCGCTGATGAATGGATTCAGAAAGAAGCCAACGATCCTGTCGGTTAAGCCAAGCTGGAAATGGTCAAGCTCATGGCCCTTGATGTTGTTTTTTTTCAGGATGTCGTCTACGCTCCCCACTTTCCCCTCGCAGTATCCATACCGGATCGCTTCATTCGTGGACAGGGT
>JANNPM010000137.1:0-15707 GCA_031400145.1 Chryseolinea sp.
CTGTCGCTGTGACTCCCAAAGACCTTCACGTATCGCCTCTTACTCTCATCAGACTTTTGCCGGACTTATTATTAATGCTTACACTTTCACTGATTTTCGTCGCGCTGGCGAGGCCTCAAAAGTCCAATGAAAAGGTGGAGCAATGGACCGAGGGAATAGACATCATGATTGGTCTGGACATCTCCCAGTCCATGCAAATTGAAGACTTTCTTCCTAACAGGCTCGAGGCAGCGAAAGTAGTGGCGACGAATTTTATCAGTGGCCGCCTACAAGATCGTATAGGAATTGTCGTATTCTCCGGCGACGCGTTCTCACTTGCTCCGCTGACGACAGACTACGATCTGCTAAAGTCATATCTGGACGAAATAAATTTCGATATGATCGAAAACCGGGGTACAGCTATTGGAAGTGCATTGGCGGTCGTGACCAATCGTATGGGGGAATTAGAATCGAAGTCAAAGGTCTGCATCTTGATAAGCGATGGCGACAATACCGCTGGGAATATCGATCCAATCACTGCAGCAGAACTTGCCTCCGCTTACGGGATCAAGATCTATACAATCATCGTTGGGAAAGAGGGACTTGTACCGTACGGCAAAGATTTCTTCGGCAGACCGAATATGATTGAAAATACGGTCGACGAAACAACCATGCGAAAGATCGCAGAGATTGGTGGTGGTGAATTTTTCCGGGCTGCGGATAGCAAAGCATTGAGCCAGGTTTTTGCCCGCATTGACGCGTTTGAGAAAGCCGAGATCAAAGAAACCCGTTTTAAGGATACTTCAGATTATTATTTCATTTATCTCCAATGGGCGATGTTAATTTTCCTTCTTTGGCTGGCGCTGAAGTCCACGTTCATCAGCAACGTTTTACAAGATTAGCAGAGAGCTTTAGACGGAGCCCGCGAAAAATATCAGCCGGATTGCAAAAAGTATAAGCACGATACCAAACACCGCATTCAGAATTCTGATCACCCGTGGCGTGATCAATAATCTCAATCTGTCTGCAAGCTTCGCCTTTATGATATCAGTTGCCAGTACGGTGGACACGATCGTCGCGAAAAAAAGTGATGCTTTGCTCGCTGTTGTGTAGCCCAATTGCGAAGCAGCCACCCCAACGGTTGCGATCCAGAAAAATAACACCATTGGGCTAAGCGCATTTATGATGAACCCTTTACCCGCAAGTTTCAGCCAGTTCCCGGAATGAGGTTTAGTGCCGTATCGCAGCGGCTTTTTGCTTTTGATAAAAAGATAATAAAGACCGAAAAGCAAAAGTATAACGCCACCGATATACGCCATGTAGTGCCGGAGCTTTTCAATCTGCATAAACCGGAAAATTCCGAGATACACCACCAGCACATAGATCATATCACTAAAGGAGACCCCGATCGCCACAAAGACGCCGCTCCAAAAGCCGCGTTCGATGCTTGTTTGAATGATAGTAAAGAATACAGGTCCTACGAGGAAGGCCAGGACGATGCCCGAGATGAAACCATTAAGTATGATTTCCATTGACATGTTGTTGTAGAAAGCTTTGCCAATCGTCTAACTGGGCATTTTTCATTACCCGTGGAAATTTATTTTGACCACCGACCTTTCCTTTCGATTCCATCCAGTCGTAAAAAGTTTTCACCGGAATCACGTCTACGAATATCTCTTTAAGAGCAGCGCTTCGCTCTACTGCATAATCGTCATTTAACGCCTTGAGGTGCTCATCAATTTTTTCTTTAAGCAGGGTCTTATCGATCGCATCGTCTGTTCCCACGAACCAATGATGTGCAAAAAGAGATTCGTGCGGAATACCCGCAACGGCGAATTCCGGAATATCAATATTAAAATCATTTGACACGAGCTCAATGGCCTTGTTCATGTTATCGACCGACAGGTGTTCGCCGCACAAACTCAGGAAATGTTTTGTCCTTCCCGTAATGACGATCTCCGATTCTTCAAGGGACGTGAACTTAATCACATCACCTATAATGTACCTCCAGGCACCCGCACAGGAACTCAATAGAATTGCGTACTCCTTACCTTCCTCGACTTCATCAATCAATAATGCGTCCGCATCCGGATTGATCTCCCCGTTTGCATTGAAGTTCCTTTCTTCGAATGGTACGAATTCATAGAAGATTCCATTATTTAATACCAGGCGCATAGACCGGCGGTTGGGATAGGCCTGAAAAGCAATAAATCCCTCTGACGCGAGATACGTTTCAATATATTGAATAGGACGATCCAGTAATTTTTCAAAACCTTTTCGGTACGGGTCAAATGATACACCGCCGTGTACGTATACTTCGAGGTTAGGCCAAATCTCATGGATATTTTTTAATTGATGATACCGGATGATCTTTTCCATCAGGATCTGTATCCATGCCGGCACACCGACAATTATTCCTATATCCCACTCTTCCGCTCTTCGCGCAATTTCATCAAGCTTAGCATCCCAGTTTCGGTTCTTGGCAATCTTCTTTCCAGGTTTGTAAAAGTGTTGAAACCAGAACGGCAACCTTGCGGCCTGTATTCCGCTGAGATCACCTTCGAAAAAGCTTCCACGTTTATTCAAATGGGTGCTGCCACCCAGCATCAGAATACCACTCTCAAAAATCTCTGGCTTAAGATCATACCGTGAAAGACTGAGAATCTGGCGAATGCTGGTCTTTTGGATAGCCTTCGTCATATCTTTCGTAACGGGAATATATTTCGACGAAGCTTCAGAAGTTCCTGAGCTTAAAGCGAAGTATTTGATCCTTCCAGGCCAGCAAATATTACGTGCACCCTGCAAGGCAAGCTTCCACCATTCAGCATAGATCTTGTTATAAGTGAATATCGGAACCTCCCGTTTGAAGCGCTTGTAGAATTCCTTGTCATCCTTTCTGAAACCATTGAGAATATCTCCGAAGTTATGATACTTCCCAAATTCAGTCTGACTTGCAGCGATGAGCAATTCTTTCAACTCCTTTTTTTGAAGGTCAAAAGGGGACGTGTAATCCTGCTCAAGCATCTCCCGAAGCCTTATTCCTTTTTTTAGCAATGTTCCAAGGATCGCCATATTTGCGTTAGCTTTGGTGATTTGAAGGACTAAAAATAAGCATGAATATTAAGAATAACATCACCGCCCTTGTTCAAAACTTGCCGCCGGGTTGTCATTTGATAGCGGTCAGCAAGACCCATCCTATCGCAAATATCCGGGAAGCTTATGAGGCGGGGCAGAGAAGATTTGGTGAAAACAAGGTGCAGGAACTTGTTCCGAAATACGAAGCACTTCCAAAGGACATTGAATGGCACATGATCGGGCATCTCCAATCGAATAAAGTTAAACCTATCCTCCCCTTTATAACTTTGATTCATTCTGTTGACAGTGTGAAACTATTGGAAGAGATTGAGAGACAGGCGGCAAAAATTAATCGCACGATACGCTGCCTTTTACAGGTTCACATTGCAGAAGAAGAGACTAAATTCGGATTTTCAGAGCCAGAACTTTTTTCATTATTTGATAACCCCGCATTTGGCAGGTTTGATCGTGTTCAAATTGAAGGATTGATGGGTATGGCCACACTGACGGGCGATTCGCAACAGATAAGTAAAGAATTCTCCGGCTTGAAATTGACATTCGACAAGTTGAACGCCGCAATTCTACCCGCCAACGTCAGGATGAATCACTTGTCAATGGGAATGAGCAACGACTACAGCCTGGCCGTTGCGGCAGGCAGTACAATGATTCGCATCGGTTCGGCAATATTTGGCGAAAGAGGTTATTCTTTATGAATCAAAAAACAACACTTGTATGCGGTGCTGCCTTAGGGTGTGTGACGGTTATCATCGGTGCCTTTGGAGCGCATGCTCTAAATGCTTTGCTATCAGCAAATGGCAGACTTGAAACGTATGACCTTGCGGTCAGATATCAGTTTTACCATACGCTTGCCATATTGGTGACCGGCACGTTGATGAATCAATTTCCATCGAAACGCCTGCACTATGCTTCATTGCTATTTTTGCTAGGAATTGTATTCTTCAGTGGCAGCTTGTATGTGCTCTGCTTAACAGGCCTAAATGCTTTAGGCGCTGTTACGCCCTTAGGCGGGGTACTTTTTATCTCCGGATGGCTCCTGCTGCTTGGGGGCATACTAAAAAAATAAAGGCCCCCCAACGGCCTTTATCGATGATGATTAGCTGCGCCAACTTACTGCGGCTGAACTTTCTTTTCCAGGACGTTGGCCGTGAAAGAAATTTGCGCGCCATCAGCATTCGCTGCATTGGACACAATGGTAACAACCTTGTTTTGCCTTCCAGATTTGCCGGCACTATTAAAGGCAATAGTGAGCTCGCCAGTACCTCCAGCAGCAATGGGATCGCGAGGCCAGCCTTTCGGCGTTGTACAGCCGCAAGTAACCTGAACATTGGTAATGATAAGGGGTTCGTTACCGGTGTTTGTAAACTTAAATGTTTCTTCTACTTTGTCGCCCTGGACAATGTCGCCAAAATCGTGAACCTTCTTCTCAAAGGTGATTACAGGACCGGTGGCCCGTGCTGTGGTAGCCTGCGCAAATCCCTCTGCGCTTAGCGCCAACACAATCAATAGGAAAAAATACTTCTTCATACCTTAGTTTTTTATCAAATTTAAGCTGTTTAAATCAACAATGCTGCCGGAAATGAAAATTTCTGCGCCGGAATTTAAACAATTAAACATCCATCTACAATTCACTTGCCCGGTAACCCAATGCATGAAGAAATAGCCAAAATATACGGTGAACGGCTGAGAATTCGGATTTGTGGTTTATTATTCAAAGACGATCAGTTGCTGTTAGTGAACCACCGTGGGCTCAATCATGGCGATTTCTGGTCTCCCCCGGGCGGAGGTATCGAATACAGTGAATCGATTGAGGACTCATTGAAACGCGAATTCTTGGAAGAGACGGGCCTGACCATCACAGTTCATCAATTTGCATTTGGATGCGAGTTTATCAGGCAGCCATTACATGCGATTGAGCTTTTTTTCTGGACTGAGCAGATCGGCGGGCATCTTGGCACCGGTTACGATCCTGAGATCCAACTTATAGAAGGGACAAAATTTTTCAATCCGCGCGAGCTCGTGAACTTTGCAAAGGATGCGCTTCACGGCATATTTCATATTGCGCAGTCCAAACAGGATTTTCAGCAGTTAGCAGGCTTCTACCGCATCTAAGCAGGCATTCGTGCCCTGACCGTGTGATTTATATCTTAAAATAATTATTATTGTACAACACTGCTCGTTAACAAGCGATTTAACGGATGAAACTCGCAAATTTGCCATCAACTGCATTGACATACAAACTGATTCGTAGGGTGAAGGACGATCTGTTTGACGAGGAAATGATCGATCAATATCATCTGCTGATGAATATTGGTACGCGCGATTTTCAACTTCTGGTAATAGAGCCAAAAGACAACAAGGTGTTGCTGCTTGAAGATTTTGTGTTACCGCGATTGACCTCTTCCGAGGAATTGTTTCAGATGCTTGATCAGCTTTTTGACTCTCATCCGTTTGTGAAGGCAGGCTTTTGGAAAAAGATCAAGGTTTCTGTTAAAAACCAGAAGTTCGTACAAGTGCCCGTGGCGTTGTTTTCCGCGCAGGCTGCTGAAGAATATTTGAAGTTTAACGCAGCGCTTGACCTGGCAAAAGAGGAATGCAATGCTTCCCTTAACGAGCGCGCACAGGCGGTGACAGTCTTTGCCATCAACCGCGATCTCAAGAACTGGCTCAATGGATTGTATCCAAACAATCCGCCTGCATTTACGCATCAGGCCGCATCACTGATTGAAGGCATGCTCCAGTTTTCAGCTACCCGCGAAGACAAGCCATTGTACATTTACGTTGACAGGTTCAAGCTTCATATAATGGCCTGTGACCAGGGAAATTTATTATACTATAATCAGTTTGCCATCAGGCAGTTTTCAGACTACATAAAATACATTATGCTGGTGATGAATTCACTGTCGATGGATCAGAAGACGAGCCATGTTATTTTATGGGGCTATATCGGAAAGAACTCGCCACACTATCACGAGTTTTATAAGTATATCAGTAATGTTTCCTTTGGTGATGAGCCTGCAGAACTCAATTTTGGGTACGTATTTGACGAAGTGCCAGAACATCATTACTTCGATCTTTACAGCATCAGTCTCGTAGATTAATTTGTACCGGGGAAAGCATTCCTTATTCCCTTAGGAGTGCATCCTGATTTCGAACCGTGAATTTTATGGCTGACCGAATTGCGCTTTTTCCTGGTTCCTTCGATCCGTTTACGAAGGGTCATGAGGATATTGTATTGCGCGGGCTGCAAGTTTTTGATGAGATTATTGTGGCCATCGGATACAATAGTCAGAAAAGTACGCGATACTTTGAGATAGACCTCATGGCAGGTTACATCCAAACCACGTTTAAGGCATATCCGAACATCAGGATTGTAAAATTTTCGGAACTTACCGCAGAGTTTGCACGCAAGAATGGAGCCCGGTTTTTATTGCGTGGATTGCGGAATACTACAGACTTTGAATACGAAAACAGCATCTCCCAAATCAACCGTAAGCTATACCACGAAATGGAATCTGTTTTTCTCATTACGACGCCACAGCTTGCCTGGATAAGCTCTTCAATCATCCGTGACGTTCACCGATATGGAGGAGACGTCTCTGAATTTCTCCCTTACCTTTTAAAAGAGTAACTATTACTTCCGCCTTATTACTTCGGCGTCTTGATGCCTGTCTCTTCGTAGTATTGACCGAAGACGTAACTGATGGATTTATAGGAATGTTCCAATGCATGGTAAACCTCCTTGCGATTCATCCAACGTGTTTCTTCAATGTCTTCGGCTACGGCAGGCCGCATGCGCGAATCGTCGATAACATCCATAACATACCACCGTGTCTTTTTGATTATAGCGCGGTTGTTCATTGTATATGTATGCCAGGTGGTGCATATCTTCTTTCCAAGTTTAACGGTTACGTTACACTCTTCCTCTACTTCGCGCACCGCTGTCTGCTTGTTCTTCTCGCCCTTTTCCCTTTTACCTTTTGGAAGATCCCACTTTTTCATGCGGTATATCATCAGGAACTTATCCTTCTTGCGCACCAAACCACCCGCGGCTTTCACCACTTTAAATTTTTTCCTGAAGTACTCCTTCATTCCCGCATAGTCTCTTGCCGAAATGAATAATGACCTTACACCAGTGGGCACTTTTGAATCAAGGAAAGCGAGGATAAGATCGATATCTGCTTCACCTACGTTCTGCACCCAAATGTGATTTAAAAGCTTCGCTTGTGTCACAGGCTCAATAGAAGCGTCGAGGATACTGTTGACGCTTCCCTGCTCGGGATGATCACCGGCCTCCAGAAATTCTACGGGGATGTCGTTGATAAAGATGATCATTTCAATAAGCCTATTCGCAAAAGAGCAAATATTTATCAAGCTCGCAAACAGATTTGCCGATTTTTACATTCAGTCAAGAGTATTGAATTAGTATTGAATTAATCATGAGTCAGTCAAGAGTCATGCGTCAAGAGTCGGTACCTGATCTTCTCGCGCAAGATCTTGATAAGTTGTGCGCAGACTTGTAGCTTGAGGCGTACAGCCTGCAAGCTGCAGCTAATCAAGAAATCATGCCAATAATCAAGATACAAGAAGAAATGGCCGGGCAGGTCGCAGGGATGTTGCTCAGCATTGAAGCCATCAAGCTTAACACGGAGAAACCTTTTATGTGGAGTTCGGGATGGAAATCTCCGATTTACTGCGACAACAGGCTTTCGCTTTCCTTTCCCGAGATCAGGACGACCATTCGGAAAGGACTTGTTCAGGCGATACGCGAAAATTTCTTTTCACTTGAATGCGTAGCCGGCGTAGCAACGGCAGGCATAGCGCAAGGAGCCCTTGTTGCCGACACCCTTAACCTCCCCTTCATCTATGTAAGGCCCAAACCCAAGGATCATGGTATGGAGAACCTCATTGAAGGGCAAATTGTAAAAAAACAAAAAGTTGTCCTGGTGGAAGATCTCGTGTCTACCGGTGGTAGCTCGCTGAAGGCAGCTCAGGCACTCCGTGACGCTGGGATGGATGTTTTGGGTATGGTTTCAATCTTCAACTATGGATTTGAGATCGCTACTCATAATTTCTACGAAGCCAATGTATCGCTTATCAGCTTGTGTGATTATAGCAGCTTGCTTCATTACGCATTGGGTCAAAGGTACATCACTGCTGATCAGGTAACATCCCTTAAGGCCTGGCGCATTGACCCCTCGAACTGGAAAAAATAGCGCAGGCGTAGGCCTAACCTCCATACCTTCTCTACGTCCCTGGGATTCGCCTGAGCGGCAAATTTCTTAAATACGGATTTACAACGATTGCAATGTATTAATCCTGCTGATTGGCGTCCAACCAGCTTCCGGTAATTTCATTCAAAACTTTTACCTTGCGTTGAAAGTCTCCCTTGATCTTGTTCCGGATACGCTGCATATTCTCCAGCAGAAGATTGGTGTCTTCGGGAATAGCATTCTCCAGATACTCCCGGATTCGTTTGGATATCGTTGGTGACTTGCCATTGGTAGAAATTCCAATTTTCAAATTTCCACGAGTCACAACGGATCCAAGATAAAAGTCACACTGATCTGGCGTATCCGCGACGTTTACCAGTAGCCGTTTCGTTCGCGCAAATTTGCGTATCGTTTCATGCAAGCTCTTACTATCGGTTGCCAGCAATATCAGATCTTTATCAAAAAGATCCCAGAGCTTAAAATTACGCTCTTCCAGCTTTACCGTTGGATGCTCTGCGGCCAGGTGACGAAGCGGTTCGTGAATATTTCTGGCGACTACCGTGACACGCGCGGTGGGACTGTTTTTAAGAATAGCCGACAGTTTCTCATGCCCTATGTTGCCACCGCCGACAATAAGTGTTTCCAGCGACTCAAGCTTCAGAAAGACCGGGAAAAGATTGTTTCGTTCCATACATTACTGATAATGCACCACAACGTCTTTAGTGATGCCGTTCAAAGCGTGCGCAAAGTTGACCACCTCCCCTATTATAATGATAGACGGAGATCCCATATCGGCAACGCGGCAAAGATTTACGATGGATGAGACCTTGCCGCTAATAAAACGTTGGTTTGGCAATGTGCCATTTTGAATGATTGCTACCGGCATGTTCGCCTTGCCGCAGATTTCAAACTGCTCCATCACCTCACGAATCCTGCTAAGACCCATAAGAATCACTACCGTGGCGGTTGACTGCGCCGCAAGTGAAATATCCTTAGAGATTTCACCATTCTTCGTAGTGCCCGTAACAACCCAGAAACTCTCGCTGAAGCCGCGAGCGGTTAAGGGTATGTTTGCCGCGGCGGGTACAGCGATCGCGCTGCTAATCCCTGGCACGACATTCACCTTTATACCCTGCGCTACTGCAAACGCGATTTCTTCAGAACCCCTGCCAAAGACAAACGAATCTCCACCTTTAAGCCGAACCACATGACCGTACAGATAGGCGAACTCGACTATGAGGTCGTTGATTTCTTCCTGTTTGTAAGAGTGAATGCCCGCGCGCTTGCCAACACACAATGCAGGAATTCCTTTTGGAATCATCGCGACTATGTCGGCGGAAACTAATGCATCGTACAACACCACATCAGCCGATTGGATGGCCTTTATACCCTTTAAGGTTATCAGGTCGGGATCTCCTGGTCCGGCTCCCACCAGCGTGAGGCGCGGTGTAGGATGAGGGATGTTCTGGGTTGGGATCATTTTATAATCACTGCTTTTTCACCAACCTCCCTTTCGGTTGTTCTGTACGATGATGCTGCTTCAAAGAAAGCTCTCGAATCATTCAAGAAAGTTTGAGCAAATGCTTCCGACGGTTCAACCTTGTTAATACGGAACACATGCTCAACGAAATTAGCGTCAAACTGAAACGCTTTTGTATCGACGAACTCGCGCTGGAAGTCATTGACGGTTTGATACTGGGAACTTGGCTTAATGTCGCGGGCAAGCAGTAACGCTTTCGCCGTGTTGATGAACGCGCTGTAGCTCTGGTATATAGAGTCTGCAAACCTGCCGGCCGCCAACGTCTCCTCTGACCACGATAGCTTATCCTCGGAGTCATAGAGCAGGGTTGAGACGAGATCGATCATTACTCCGGCGCACTCTCCAACTGCGGTGTGCAAAATAAAATTCTTATCCTGACCCCAGTCAATGTACTCATCTGGCGTGTTCACCGCAATATCTCCCAGGGGTTTCAACAACTGATAAAAATGAACTCTGCCAAGGCGCTTAAAGTAGTTGTGATAGTATTCGCCATCCTGTGCGTTGGATTCATAGTCAGACAGCAGAAATCGTAACGCCTGGGGTCCACGCTTGCTGGGGATCTTTATGATCTTGTCTGAAATTATACCTTCTCCGTTCTTAAGCTTTCCACCGCCTAACAGCACAACCAAAGCAGGTAACACTTTACCTTGCTTGTCTTTAATGGTGCTGCCATGCAGGCCGATGCTGGCGAGACCATGCTGGCCGCATGAGTTGGGGCAGCCACTGATCTTGATCTTTATATCATGATTATGGATCAGATCCGGAAATTCTTCTCGGACCACTTTCTCCAGTTGAAGAGAAATCGATGTGCTATCGGATATTCCAAGATTACAGGTATCCGTACCGGGACAGGCTGTGATATCTGCCACGCTGTCGAAGCCGGGTTCCGCCAGGGCTATTGAATCAAGCGCATTATACAATCCTTTCAACGCCTCAGGTCTTACAAAGCGCAGGAGATAACCTTGGTTGATGGTTACCCTCACATCGTTAGACGCGTAAAGGTCCACCATGTCGGCAAATTGCCTGGCCTTTGTCGATGAGAGATTACCCAATGGCACTTTCACCTTTACACCATAAAAGCCTGGCTGTTTTTGGGCAAATACATTGGACCTATACCAATTCTGGTACTTGATCTCGTCAACGATGATCGCAGCATGATGTGTCGCATAAGGTATAACAGTTTCAGACAATGAATCTGTATCAATCCTGTAGGAATGGCTCTTCAAAGCTTTCTTCTCCTCCTCAACCAATGCCATTAACTTTTCCAAGCCAATATCATCCAGCAAGAACTTAAGCCGTGCTTTCATCCGTCGGTTACGTTCGCCGTACCGATCGAAAACACGGAGGACAGCCTCTGTAAAGGGAATAATCTTGTCCTCTTCCAAAAACTCATAGACAAGCTGCGCGAGATATGGATTCGCTCCCAATCCGCCCCCGATGACTACCCTGAATCCCCTCTTGCCAAAGGCAATACGGGGTATAAATCCGAGGTCGTGAATGAATGTGTATGCACTGTCTTCTTCACTGGAAGAAAAGGCTATCTTAAATTTTCTGCCCATTTCCTGACATATGGGATTACGAAGGAAGTATTTAAACATCTCATTTGCATACGGTGAGACGTCAAATGGTTCATCAGGATCTATGCCGGCGGTTGGTGACGCAGTAATGTTTCGAACAGTATTACCGCAGGCCTCCCTTGTTGTGATCTCGTCCTTTTCCAGCTTAGCCCACAACTCTGGAGTCTTGTCAAGACTGACATAATGTATTTGTATATCCTGACGTGTTGTTGCATGCAAAGTGCTGCTTGCGTACTCATCTGAGATATCGGCAATCCTCCTGATCTGTTTCGTTGAGATACGGCCGAACGGAATCTTAATTCGGATCATCTGGACACCTTCCTGCCTTTGGCCGTAAATCCCGCGGACCAGCCGAAGGCCCCGGAATTTCTCGCTATCAATTTTTCCATCACGAAACAGCCTGATCTTTTTCTCGAGGTCAATAATGTCCTTTGCAACGACCGGGTTGTTCAAATCTTCTAATTCTGAGCGAAAGCTTTCCATATATTCGTGATGCGCCGTTGATCTATATTTATTAAACAAATAAAGCCTTTCCCGTTAGCAGAAAAGGCCCCGTGAAGCATGGATCGTTTTGGTTGAATAAAACTCATGGCGTGGCCGATTCTAATGCCCAAGTTGAATTAATACAACATTGTTTACAAAATGGTTCGATGTCGTAAGATATTAGTCTACAAAGTGAATAGGGATTAAAGGTAAACGTTCAAAAAGAGAAATCAAATCGTTCAAAAAACAATATTCGCCGCTGAATGACCGCGATAGACACAAACGGTTGTTAATAACGCTGAAATGCCTTCGGTAACCCTTAACAAAGGGAATGTTCAAATTATTTTTGGATCCAGTTTAACCGCCGGGAAAATTTCAGGCCTGACGGTAGCGTTGGTCATGAATCATCGGTCGGAGCCTTAGTCATCACCACAGTACTGAGGTACACAAGCCGCATTTGAGATGAATTACCACGGCTGCTGAAGCCGGGCTTGAAGCTTTTCTGCTAATTGTCGTTGCCGAGCTTCTCCATTTCAGTGTCGAAAGTTTCTTTGAATTTTTCGTAATCGTAATCGATCTTCAGGCGATCATCCTTGGAGAGGCGTTCGTTATACTTGGTTACAAGATCTTCTGCGGAAAGCTCAATGGCGATGTAAGTTTTATAGGTATCCTGATTCGTCTTGACAAGTTTCTCGCATATCGTTTTAAGACCTGAAAGTTGCTGATCCACGATTTCACGGTTGAGTTGCTCAAATCTTTCCTCAACCTGTTCTTTATTATTCATTTCACGGGAATTGGTATAATTGTCAGTTACCGCCTTAACCGTCGTTTGAATACTTGCCGCAAGCTCTGCGCGCGCATTGGACAAAGCTTTTTTCTTAGACGTTACCTGATCCTGACTTTCGCCTATTGAGTTTGCACGGAAAAACTTCGCAGTCGTGAAGAAATCGGACCCGGAACATGGGACGGCGACTTCAGTCTCGCCCTTTGGGGTCTTCTCTTTGCCTTTACAACCGAGCATTAACAATCCTCCGGCGAGGATCACGACAAAAGAAGAATGGATCATTCGTTTCATGTGTTAATAATTGTTTTTAGTTGTCACATGGAATCGCATGGTTAATTAACATCCTTTTGGGTGAACGCAGTGCATGACGATTTCATGTGTTAATAATTTGTTTTTAGTTGTCACATGGAATGGCCAGACCAAATTATCATCACTTTGGGTGAACGGGGTGCATGGCCATTTCATAAAAATAAAATTTAGTAAAGTTATGCTTTACAATTAAAAAACCAACTTCTGTCCGGATGCAAACATCCAGTTCAAATCACTGAAGTACTGTTTCCAGCAATTCGGTCATCCTTTCCTTTTCCAAGGCTTGAAGGGCGTTGTTATAGGCATCGATACTGGACTTATTATAGTCGAGTCCATAGCCCTTCACGCGATCGAATGTAGTTTCATAAATCTCTTTGCCTTCCTTGAGAGCCGCTACCTTAATGACGCTGGTTAAATATGTAATAAAGATGCTTCCGGAGATGGCGCCCTTTTCACAGTCGGCCTTGACATCAAACCACAAATCCGCCTTGCCCTTGTCTGCCGTAAACTCGAAGCCATTGCTTGCCAACAGGTTTTTCAACTTGTTGCTGATCTGATCATTACTTTTTTCGACACCCATACTCTTTTCATCAGCGGTAAGGAACACAATCGGCCTTTGGACTTTCAGCACCACATAGCTGACGGGTATCTGAAATGTGCTTGCAAGCAGCGCGTAGATCGGACTTAATCCGGAGCCGCTCAATGCATTTATGTCCAATTTAACAGAAACAGTCTGCTCAAGTTCACGCGATCCGATCCGTGTCATCAACACCTTTGCGCTGCCCGATCCATCGGTTTTGTATGTAGGAAACACGTCTCCAGATCCCTTCTCGAATGCGGCGTATAGCGGCACGTTGGATGCAACTTTACCTTCGCCTTTATAGACTACCTTCGCAGTAACAAACTGCGTGGATTGATTAACCCGCCTATTCATTGTAATCTCCGGCGGCTCGACCTTTACCACTATTTTGTCCAGCAGATTCTGAATGGATGCATACAATTCATTTACCAATAAGATCTGTTTATTGCCAATCATCGCGGGAATGGCCTCGCCCAGATATTTCTCAATAGAGCGCAACGCCTGGAAGTAATAGGTGATCGCAAGCAACCGGTCATTGGAGCGTTCAGCATTGCGTGCTTTCTCAAAGAAATCCAGCGCCAGGATGCTTGCACTGCGCTTCTGTGCTTCCTTTATCTCCCTGTATCGTGCGGTGGAAAGTCGATAATAGACCCAATAGTTGGCTGCATCTTCCCATGCATCCACCAATTCAAATTCTTCAATCTCGTCGGCCGCTGTTGTTTGAATTACCTGCTGGTACTGTTCCGTGAATTTACTATTTGTTTCAAGCTGACTCAGGACCGAGGTACTGGAGACATTAACCTTTATTTGAGATACCAGGTCATCCAGCGCACTTTTCTTCGCCGATTGAATATAATTATTTGATCCATCCTTTATGCTATGGCCGATGCCCGTATAGTAGCCATCAGCGTAAGGCGTTGTCTTCAGCCATGCCGGCTTGAGTAATTCAGGATCGGGTGGCTTGACCTTTGGGCTACAGGCTGAGATCAGCAAAAAAATCAGAAAGATTCGACGCACAAAATAACCAGTTACAGGAACACGTTAGAATAACGGGCATTCTACATTAAAGCCAGTGCCCAAACAAATCTACGAGGCCGAAGGGGTGGTTATAGATATCCGCGCATTTTTTTTAACTTTAGGTAATAACAATACGTATGAAACAATTGATCTGGGTTTTTGCAGCTGGGATATGCGTAGTTGGCTGCCAGGGAAATGAGAATGCTGAATCCGAGTTTACCGGACGGGAGATGGTTTACCCCCTCGCCCAGGGATCTGAATACGATATTCAGGGCACAGTTACCTTTAAGGAAAGAAGCGACGGCACCTCGAATATTGACGTGGATTTAAGCGGAACGGAAGGTATTGCCGAGCATCCTGTACATCTCCATCCCGGAGATATATCAACGCCCGGCGCAGATGTGGCCGCACTTCTGAATCCTGTATCTGGCGCGTCGGGCAAGAGCGAGACTATCCTCGTCCGGCTGTCCGATGAATCACCGGTAAGCTATAATGACCTGATTAATATGGATGCCTGCATCAAGATTCACCTCGCAGCTTCCGGGCCAGACCGTGATATCATTCTCGCAGGCGGGAACATTGGCAGCGCATCTACCAGCGAAATCGCATCAGGCAGATCTGCGCCAGCCGTATGCAAGAGCGAGTAACGCCCCGGCTTCCCAAAGGCGAAATGCTGCCGTGAAACGCTGAACTGTCAGTCGCCTCCGCCCTTTAATTGAACTTCGTATGAGCTGAGGGACGCGCCAAAATATTCCCTGTTCATACGGGCGATATTGGTCAGGCTTATCGCCTTGGGGCATTCTGCCTCACATGCACCGGTATTTGTACACGCTCCAAATCCCTCCGCATCCATCTGTGCCACCATCTTTTCAACGCGTTCTTTCTTCTCTGGCTTTCCTTGCGGTAGCATGGCAAGTTGTGAAATTTTTGCGCTCACAAACAGCATGGCGGATGCATTCTTACATGCCGCCACACAGGCGCCACAGCCAATGCAAGCTGCCGAGTCAAATGCTTCATCAGCGATCTTTTTAGGGATGGGTATCTCGTTCGCATCCGGTATACCGCCGGTATTTATACTTACATAGCCTCCTGCCTGCTGGATACGATCAAACGCACCCCTGTCAACGACCAG